>CAZGDK010000069.1:0-16055 GCA_964525155.1 uncultured Smithella sp.
GCTTTAATCATGAAAAATATGTGCAGGCGCAAAAAGCCGTCAAGGAACTCGACGCGATCCGAAGCGCGTATAAGGATCGTTCAATCGGCACGCTTCCTGAAAGCGTCCGCAAAGGCATGGACGCGGTGCGGGAAGTCAATCAAAAACTGGATCAGGATCCCAACCGGCGCGACCCCAAGGCGATCGCCGAGGCGGAAAAGGCGCTTCGCGCCAGCGGGTTTCATGATCTCAACGATTTTATGAACAAGCTGAGCTCTCAGTTTGAATCCCTCAAAAACGCCAAATAAATCTCAGGAGGATCGCGCATGACAACATTAACGAGAAAGCAGTTAATTCAGGGGGCTATTTTTTTGATGTGGGTTTTAATCGTTTCTATTTATCCAGGCATTGCTCAGGCCCAGGACACATCCAAAACGACGATGGAGATTATTTATGACCATTCGACCCGACAGACGGTGATTTTGGATCAGCCGTCGTCGCGAATTACCGGCATCGAATTTAAAACCACGCGCTCGCAGGCGGCGGCTCCGTCGTCCGGGAAAGTCAATCTCACCAAGGGGTGGGACATTTTTTCAGATCCCCTGTCTTTTGGTCAGGTCAACTGGTCTGTGTCCGGTCGGAATTTACAGGTGGCCTTTCAACTTTATGGCGCAAAGCCGAATCACGAATATACCGTCGGTGCGCATCTGTTTAACGAAGCCTCGCCTTTGACCAGGCCGGCCGTTTCCGCTTTCGGCGGCTGGTATGTCGGCGAAGGATCAAACAGCCGCGACAACCGCAAGGCCTTTGCCGTCGCCTATGACTTCGGCGCGCTTCGAACCAACGCATCAGGAGACGGGAGCGCACAGTTTAACCTGTCCATTCCGCCGGGCGCCTATTCGTTGCAGTTTACCGTGCGCATCGGCGCGGTCAATACCTGCCGCCCCGATTCAGGAAAAACAAGCGGCTGCGCCGTGGTTTACCGTTCAGGCAACCGTCACGCCGAGCACATGGAAACGCTCGTCATTCAATAAGGAGAGGAAGCATGAAAAGATTTATATTTTTATAGACGAGGGACCCAATAGGGACATCCTTAATTAGTTAAGTATCTAAAATAATCCGCAGTTGTACCGGGGTGTTACTGTGCGAATCATGGACACTACATTGTAGCGCTTGGCGCGGCGGAGCGTCGGACAGCCGAAACTCTTTGAGCCCGAAGGGCGAGTATTCGGCTCTAGCCAAAGCAATCTTATCGCCACATTTGAGGACATGGAGCGAAGGCATGCCCCTGTGAAACTGCCACCTCTTATTTTTTTATATTACTGGATACCGGCCTTCGCCGGTATGACTTGCTAATACTGGATTTCCGCCGGATGTATACCCGGCGAATGCCGGGCGCGGAATGACGAATCCATAGAACAATACGGAATGCCCGGAAATGTTTTAGTACCTCAAAGTGATGATCGTGTACCGATTGTCAGAATAATGGTGAAGCGGTGTTTGGAACCGCCGGCAATCGGTTTCTCAACATGTGCCGCCTGGAGGGTGCGGACGTTTTGAAAGCCAGCAGCTTCAAACTGCCTGGAAAGCGCCTCGCGATTGAAGCCGAAATGGAAGACGCCATCGTTTACTTCGTGAAAACGCCCGCCGTCTTCATCCAGGTCGGCGATGCACAACATTCCGGAAGGATGCAGCCTCTGATAAAACTGTTTCAACAAGGCATCCACGTCTTTAATGTGATGCAGGGTCATACTGCTGACAATGAGATGATACGAACCGGAAAGCGTATCCCCACGATCAATATCCACATAAAGCGTTTTTACATTGGCAAAGTGTCGGTCGGAAATTTTGCGTTTTAAAACATCCAGCATGCCCGGTGAACTGTCCACACCGGTGATCGATCCGACATGCGGCTGCAATGCCAGCGTCACCAGCCCGGTCCCGCAGCCGAAGTCCAGAACATCCATATCCGGATTCAAAGCAATTTGTGCCAGAATCGACTGCGCAATATTCGCCGCCACTTTGACCCGTCCGGGATTTTCATCCCACAACGCCGCATCCCGATCAAAATCTCTTTTTAACTCGCTCATTTGCGCCTCTGAGCCTTATTTATCTTTTTGCGTTTTGACCAAGCGCGTATAGGGCGGCGTGCCCATCACCGGCAGATTAATAAATTTTAAGAAGGCGGGTTGAAATTGATTGAAATACTCGCTTCCTTTTTTGGGGTCGGAGGTGGACAATTCCAGCGTCAGCGTGAAGATATTGCGTTCCTGTCCGGCGTAATTGCCCAAAGACCCGGGATAGTAACCGAATTTTTTGAGCGGATGGTTGGCTTCCTGGGATATTTTTTCCATCCACTTTTCAAACGAATTCAGATCGGACGACGGCCCGTCGTAGTCGAAAAAATTCAACGGCGAATGAACACTGAGAATTTTCTGCGGCTTGAAACGCTTGATCAGCGCCACCTGAAACAGTGTTTCCTGTTCGGAGCCCGCGGAGGACCCCGGATAATACCGTGGATTCTTCCTGCCTTTCGCTTCCCATTCTCTGTAGGCATCGGGACTCCAGCGTTTGGTGGGGAAATTGCGGTTGATGTCCACGCCGTTTGCGTTCACCCGTGTGGGCGCTTTTTTCAGGTAGCCATCCGGATTGACCAGCGGTGCGATGACAATGCATTTATCTTTGACAATTTCGGGATGCTCGTGCAGATACCGGGCCAGTTTCAACATCAGATAAACGGTGGGAAGTTCATCACCGTGGACGCCGCCCAGAAACAAAATGCAGTCCTTTGAAGACTGTCCGAACTGCGCAAAAATGAGAGGATTCTTGTTTTTGGACACCCGGTGATATTCCCAGGCAATGCCGCGCGGATCGATATCTTTCCACCCGTAAGATACATTTTTCCGGTCCAGTTCATTGAGGAATCTGCCAATGTCGCTCGACGACCGGCCTTCCGCGGCTTCCTGACAGCCCAACATGAAACACAGCAACAAACAAAAGAGGATATAGACCCCGAACACTTTTTTCATATGGCAAAAAAACATTTTTAAATCTCAACTAAAAGTTTATAACGTCCTTCATCCTTTAACTTGTTCCAGCGCCTTTTGCATGCGTTTTAAAGCCGATTCCCTGCCCAGTACGGTGAACACGCGATCCAGCTCCGGTCCTTTCAGCTTTCCAGTCAGCGCCGCGCGCACCGGCATGAACAGGTCGCGGCCCTTGACGCCGGATTTTTCCTTAGCGTATTTGATGGCCGAGGCATAAACCTCCCGCGGCTCGCCTTGCGCGCCCGGCAGATAGTCGGCAAACGCCGCAACCACTTTCCGGCCCGCATCCGATTCAAGCAAACGCTTCGCGTCCGGCTCAATGGCATAACGCTCGTCAAAAAACAAATCGATATGCGCTCCGATATCGGCAAGCGTGATCAGTTCGTCCTTGACGGTTTCTATGACGCTTTTGAGCCACCCGGGCTCCAGTGTCTCCAGGCTGTACCCCGCCTCGCGCAAAAACGGCGCAAGTTTTTGAACCAAATCCTCCAGCGGCGTCTGACGAATGTAAATGGCGTTGAGCCAGCGCAGCTTGTCTTCATCAAACACCGCGCCGCTTTTGGAGGCCCGGTCCAGCGAAAACGCTTCAATCATCTCCGCGCGCGTCAAAACTTCCTTCGCGTCCGCAAAAGAGCTGCCCAGAAGCCCCAGATAATTGACAAGCGCCTCCGGCAAAAATCCCTGCCGGCGGAATTCGCCTACGGACACCGAACCGTGGCGTTTGCTGAGCTTGGCGTGATCCCGTCCCAGAATCAGGCAATGATGGGCAAACGCCGGCGGGTCAAATCCGAAAGCGCGATACAGCATGATCTGCAGCGCCGTGTTGGAGAGATGGTCCTCGCCGCGAATGACTTGCGTAATGCCCATTCGGTGATCGTCGATCACCACCGCGAAGTTGTACGCGGGCATGCCGTTGGAACGGACAATGATGAAATCGCCCATCGCCTCGCCTTCAAATTTGATCGGCCCGCGGATCAAATCGGTAAATTCGATGGTCATGTCGGGAACTTTAAAACGCCAGGAGGGTTTGCGTCCGGAAGCGGCCAGCGCCTCGCGCTGGTCTTTGGTCAGATTGCGGCACTTGCCCATGTAGCGCGGCATGCGCTTGCTCAAAATGAGCGTCTGCCGTTCTTCTTCCAGTTCCTCTTCGGTGCAGTAACAGGGATACACCACATCTTTGTCGATTAACTTTTTGAGATGATCCGCGTAAATCGTCAGGCGTTCGCTTTGTTTGTAAGGACCGCACGCGCCGCCCTTGTCCGGACCTTCGTCCCAAGAAAGCCCCAGCCATTTGAGATCGTCGAGAAGATTCACCTGAAAGGAAAGCGCGCTGCGGGACTCATCGGTATCTTCGATGCGCAGCACGAACGCGCCGCCGGTATGGCGGGCAAACATCCAGTTAAACAGAGCCGTGCGCGCGTTTCCGACATGCAGCTCTCCGGTGGGCGACGGCGCAAATCTCACCCTGGGTTTATCCGCCATGATTGATCCTTTCCACACCTGAGGCAACGGCCATTACGGCCACGCCTTCGCCGCGTCCGACAAACCCCATGCCCTCGTTGGTTTTGGCTTTGATGTTGACGCAGGATTCGTCGATTTTAAGCGTCGCGGCGATATTGGCAGCCATCTTTGCGGCGTAAGGCGCCAGCTTTGGCTTTTCCATCATGACGGTCACGTCGATATGATGGATGTTGATCCCCCTGGACTCCACCACGTCCCGAACGCTTTTCAGCAAAATAAGGCTCGATATGTTTTTATAAGCGGGATCGCTGTCCGGAAAATGCCGCCCGATGTCCCCCGCGGCCGCCATGCCTAAAAGAGCGTCGCACACGGCGTGCAAAAGCGCGTCGGCATCCGAATGACCGGCAAGGCCCAGATCATAAGGAATGTCCACGCCGCCCAGAATCAGTTTCCGGCCGGAAACCAGGCGATGGCTGTCATAGCCTAACCCGCTTCGGCAACATCTGTGTTCGTTTATCTTCATTCCCATCAGCGCCTCCGCGATCACCAGATCGTCGGGCGTTGTAATTTTTATATTCCGGGATGCCCCTTCGATCATCACCACCGGGACGCCGATGCGCTCCACCAGAGACGCGTCGTCCGTCCCGTAATATCCGTCTTTTTCTGCGGCCGCGTACGCCCGGCATAAAATTTCATACTGAAACGCCTGCGGGGTTTGCGTCTGCCATAAATGTTCGCGCGGCAGCGTGGCTTGCACCACATCGCCTTCGACCGTCTCTTTAATGGTGTCTTTGGCTCTGACGCCGATGCAGGCGGCGCCCTGTCGGATCGCGGCGTCGGTAACCCTGGCGATCATGTCCTGCGTGACAAACGGCCGCACGGCGTCGGAAACCAGCACCACATCACATGGCCCGGCCAGAGCCTTCAATCCGTTGAAAACGGAATCCTGACGCTCGCGCCCTCCGGCGACAACCGCCGAAACCTTGCCCAAATCATTAGGGGCAACGATGTTTTGCCGAACAAAGTCCAGATCATCCTCGGGCGCAACCAGAATAATCTCATCGATTGTGTCCGACTTCTGAAACGCGGTCAGCGTGTGCGCCAGCACCGGCTTGCCCCCGAGCGTCAGATATTGTTTGCGAACCTCCCCGCCCACTCTTTTACCCGAGCCGCCCGCGGGAATGATTGCCGCTGTCTTCATGCTTATCCTCAAAATTAAAAAAGGCCCGGAAAATAATTTTCCCGGGCCCGCCTGCCAAAGGTATTCATTCCGGCCAAAAAAAGACACTATTAATAGATCATATTAATTGTTGCTTCTCTTGTCGGCGGCTTCTTTCAATTCCGTGAAAATCATCCGTCCGGCCGTTGTTTGCAATACGCTGGTCACCACCACATCGACAGTTGAATTAATCATTTTTTGCGCGCTGTCCACAATAATCATGGTTCCGTCGTCCAGATAACCAACCCCCTGCCCCGGTTCCTTGCCTTCCCGGATGATCTTGACGGTCATCTGCTCTCCGGGAAGCACCACCGGCTTCATGGCATTGGCCAGTTCATTGACATTCAGAACGCGCACCCCCTGCAGCTCGGCCACTTTGTTCAAATTGTAATCGTTGGTTAAAAGCTTGGCGTTTAATTTCTGGGCTAAAGCCACCAGTTTTCCGTCCACGCCTTTAATTTTCGGGAAATCCTGCTCAACGATTTCAATGTTGATGGATAAACTTTTCTGCATGCGGTTGAGGACGTCCAGTCCTCTTCTTCCCCTCGACCGCTTCATGGAATCGGAAGAATCCGCGATAAATTGCAGCTCATTGAGCACAAAACGGGGAACGGTTAACGCCCCGTCCAGAAACCCCGCATCACAAATGTCCGCAATTCTGCCATCGATAATCACGCTGGTATCCAGCAGCCGATGATTGACGTTCTCCTTCTCTTCAGTGCTGCGGAAGCTGAATTCTTCTGCCTTTTTTGATCCAAGAACAAGCCCGAGATACCCCAGGATACCTGTCAGAAGCATATATATCCAGGGAACAATCTGCTGATTTTGCGTAATTTTAACAACCATATTCAGGCCGAATCCCAGCATGAGCGCGATCAACAACCCCACAACCATGCCAATGACGCCACCCGCAATGATGCGCAGCGATAACTTGCGGATATCTTTTTCGACCCGGATGACCAGCAGAGCAACAATAAAACCTATAATAAATCCGGCAAATCCCTGTAAAAGCGCATATGAATTATTGTATGCCATGTAATATGCTATAAAATACCCACTGATCGAACAGGCTAAAACCAATAATGCTCTAACGATCAACCGCTTCACCTCCTTTCTATGGTAATCAAGATCAAATATTTACGTCAACTAACCTGTGTTCAAAATAACGGAGGCCTCATTTCCCCCTTTCGGGGAAAACTGATCTGTCCTTTATTCGGTTTTCAAAGAACGGGAGCCAACCCATTCAACGAATGGTTATTGAACGGTAAAGATCATCTGCAAATCGCGTTCGACTTTGGCTTCCTGAGCGTTGGTCGCCACGGAAATTTCCTTCACGAGCAGATTTTTTGCCGTGTCCATCATTTTCCGTTCGCCAAACGAGAGATTCTTGTCGCTTTTCAAAATAAACAAATCTCTCAATACGCTGGCAATCTCAAAAACGGACCCGGTTTTGATTTTTTCCAGGTATTCGCGGTAGCGCTTGTTCCAGGTCTGCTTGTCGATGGTTACGTCTTTATTACGCAAGATTTCGTAAACCTTCGGTATTTCTTTTTCCATGATCACTTCGCGAAGCCCTACGGCCTTGGCCGAGCTCGTCGGAATCATGATTTTCATACCGTTGCCCATGATCTTCATCACATAAAATGGCTGCTTTTTGCCCATAACTTCTCTATTTTCAATAGCTTCAATGACTCCGACCCCTTGTGCCGGGTACACTGCCAAATCCCCTACCTTAAACATTTTGCAATCCCCTGCCTTTCTATAATAGCGGGGAAGACTAACATTTTTCAGGTAATTAGTCAATAATTAATACAATTTACTGATATACTTACGAAATAAGTTAAATCTTCGGATGGGGCACAACGCTTTAGGGCAGGTAAATGAGCGGATTGCGCGCCTTGCCCTTGTGGCGGAGTTCAAAATTGATGTAGACGTCGCCTGCCTCGTCTTTCTGGCCGGCCAGGGCAATAATCTCTCCTTTTTTAACCGTCCGGTCCGCTTTGACCTGTCTTTTGCTCAAATGCGTGTAAACCGTCGCAAAATCGCGTTGATGACGAATAATAACCGTTTCACCGAAATCCTTCAAAACCGCGGAAAAAATGACTGTTCCGGCAGCCGCGGCCCGCACCCTTGCGCCCGGTTTACATGTGATCTTAATCCAGTTGTGGTATGTCTTATTAGGCTGAATGCCAAAACTGGTTTTGACAGACCCGGCAACCGGCCAGACAAGCTTGCCTTTTTCCAGCTTGATTACATCGGCATCGTCAGGCGCGACGCCCGGTTGATCTTTCGGCGGCGGCACACTTCCGGAACTTTGTGCGGGAGCGGGGCCTGTCACGGGTATTTTTTCGGGAATCTGCTGTTTTTCCGGTGTCTTCACGGTTTTGGGCAGATCGGAAGATTTCCCGTTGCCGGAAGGCGCATCACGCTTCGGATCAGCGCCGGCTTTTCCGGCGCGCGCCATTACATCGTCAATCACCTGATTCGCGTCGGGAATAAAAATGACCATCCCTTCCTTAATTGCCGAAACATCATTGATACGATTGGCCTCCGACAGTTTTTGCAGGCCGATGGAATAGGCGCGGGCAATGCTGAAGGCCGTTTCCCCTTTTTTCACAACATGATAAACGCCTTTGGCCTGGCTTTTTTGCACCTGCGGGCCCGAACACGACGTCAGCGCCACCCCGATCATCAAAATGAACAGGAAGAGAAGAACCATTCTCAGGCCCGGGCGTCTTTGATCATCACAGATTCTGATTTTCTTCATCACTCTTTCCACCCGCTCTCCCCGATCAGACTGACAAAGCGGCAGCCTCCCAGATCCTCTGTTTTGACGTCATCCGGGTTTTCAGCCGAACGGACCAGCCTGTAAAGCGTCTGAATATCGCGGTTCCCTACGGGCACGACCAACCGGCCGCCCGGCGCGAGTTGTTCCAGCAGATACTGCGGAACCCGGGGCGCAGCCGCCGTGGTAATGATGGCGTCAAAGGGCGCTTCTTCCTTCCAGCCATACGATCCGTCGCCTATGCGGATTGCTACATTATAACAGTTGAGCATGTCCAGAATTTTGCGCGCGCGGGACGCGAGCGCGGCGACCCGCTCAATTGAAAAGACGCGATCAGCCAGCTTAGAGAGAATCGCCGTCTGATAGCCGGATCCCGTGCCGATTTCCAGCACCCTCTCCCGGCCTTTGAGCTCGAGAGCCTCAGTCATCAAGGCAACAATATAAGGCTGCGATATGGTTTGTTTTTCTCCGATAGGAAGGGGGTTGTCGCTGTAGGCCTGATCGATGAGCCCTTCATCCACAAACAGATGACGCGGCATGGTCTCCATGATTTTTAATACTCTGGGATCGCTGACTGACCGGGCTCTGATTTGCGACTCCACCATCCGTGTGCGTTGTTTCCGGTATCGATCCATCAAGCGACCTGTAATTTCTTCTTTTTGGGAGGAACCAAGTAGAGCTGTTTCACCGTTTCATGCCGGCGCAGCCCCATCGCTTCCCGTGTGACAATCAGGTAATAATATTGAAGTTCCGCTTTTTTACAGGCCGTATTGAATTCGTCGATGCAGGCGTTAATTTCCTTAAAAATCAAACGCTCGCTTGCGGCTCCCCCCCCGGCGCCGCAATCCCGCACGGCATTTAACTGATCGATATGATTTTGGATTGTCTTTTCAATCTTTGCCAGTTTCGCCAGCGCATCTTCCACGGCAAACCCCGCCCGAGCCAGCACGGCCGCCCGTTCGCGCAGCATTTCATTCAACAAAACATCGTGTTGATTTTCTTTTGTCATTGCAGATTGATGCGTGGCCAAATCCTTGTTTATCATAAATTTCGCCTCTATCATTTACGCATTTAATTTTCAAGCGATAAGGACTTGCGGATGTAGTACGGCAATCTTTTCACTTTACAGTTGCCGATTATTTGGTTAGATATTTTCCAACGAATACTCGAACGGATGAACTGGTATCTCCATGCGCCCCGATCTTAAATTCCCCATGTCAGAAGCCGTCCGTCACGCCTACGACGGCGGACAGGAAGATGAAACCCTGCTCCCGCTGGTCGCGGTGAACGGGAACCATCAACCCATCGGCAGAATTCAGCCCGGCGACTCCGTCATTTTCTACAACATCCGCGGCGAGCGGGAAATTGAATTAACGCAAAGCCTTACCGAACCGGGCTTTAAGGAATTCCCCGCAGAGAATAATCTCTCCCTGAATTACGCGACCATGATTGAATATCAGCAGGGGTTGCGGGTGCGCGTGGCTTTCCCGCCCGAAGGCGTTTTGTCCGATACGCTAAGCGACGTTATCGCCGCAAACGGACTCAGTCAGGCCAAGATTACGGAAGCGGAAAAAGCCGTTCACGTGAGTTTCTTTTTCAACGGCAAAAAAAGCGGCCTTTTGAAAAACGAAGAACGCATCGTCATTCCGACGCGCAAGGACGTCAAACTCTTTGACGAAGCACCGGAAATGTCCATAGATCAAATCACGAACGCCGCCGTGAATAAAATTAAAGACGCCTCTTGCCATTTCATCGTCGTCAATTTTCCGAACGTCGATGTCGTGGGCCACATTGAAAATGAAAAGGCGGTGATTCGCGCCGTGCAGACGGTGGATCATCATGCGGGCATTCTCATTGACGAAGCGCTCCGTGAAAATGTCGCGGTCATTGTCACAGCCGATCACGGTACAGTGGAAAAATGGCTTTATCCCGACGGCGGCGTGGACACCGGGCACACGGACAGTCCCGTGCCGTTTGTCCTTTTGCATCCGGATAAAAGCCTCTCGTTGAAACCGCAGGGTGAATTGACGGACGTCGCGCCCACCATTCTAAACCTGATGGGGTTGCCGACGCCCGCCTCCATGACCGGCTCTTCGCTTGTGGAGCAAACCGGAAACTCTTTTTCCCGCGTATCGCGCCTGCTGCTCATTGTGCTGGACGGATGGGGGCTTTGCGAAAACACAAAAGGCAATTTGATTGCCTGCGCCGAAACACCGGTTATGGACAGGCTTTTGCAGGGCTATCCGAAGGCCGAGCTGGCCGCGTCCGGCATGGCCGTGGGCCTGCCGCAAGGCACCGTCGGCAATTCGGAAGCGGGGCATCTGCACATGGGCGCGGGACGGCGTCTTTATTCCGACCGCCTGAAAATCGATCAGGCCATTAAAAACCGGACATTCCATCAGAACCCGGCGTTTGCGCACGTCATGCAACAGGCCGTAGAAAACAAAAAAGCCCTGCACCTGATGGGCATCGTCTCTTTTTTCAGTTCCCACGGGTCCATCGATCACCTGTTTGCGCTCATGGAGATGGCCCATAAGCAGGGAATCGAACACATGTATATTCACTCGATGCTGGGACGACGCGGCGAAAAAGCGGAAAGCGGCCTGCGCTATATCGCGCAGGTGGAAGAAAAATGCCGGACGCTGAAGCTCGGGCAGGTCGTCTCCGTCATCGGCCGGTACTGGTCGATGGACCGCGAAGAAAACTGGGACCGTATTGAAAAGACCTACCGGATGCTGGTCTACGGTGAGGGGGGCCACGTCCGCGCGGAAGAATAAGCTATGCAGGTGAAAGTAAATCAAACCCTGATTGAACTGGTTTGCGGCGATATTACCCTCGAAACCACCGACGCCATTGTCAATGCCGCCAACAGCCGGCTGGCCGGAGGCGCCGGCGTGGACGGCGCCATTCACCGGGCGGGCGGCCCCGCCATTATGGCCGAATGCCGCGTCATCGGCGGCTGCCCCACAGGAGAAGCCGTGATCACCACCGGCGGCAATCTGAAAGCCCGCTACGTGATCCATACCGTCGGTCCCATCTGGCACGGCGGGACGCAAAATGAAGCAAAGTTCCTTGTTTCCGCATACTTAAACAGTTTAACCCTGGCGGCAAAGAAAGGCTTGCAAAGCATCTCTTTTCCGGCTATAAGCTGCGGCATTTACGGATACCCGGTCGCTGAGGCCGCCCATTTGTCCCTGAAAACATGCGTTGATTTTGCTCGTCATTCACAAGACTTATTACTCATTCGCCACGTGCTTTTCGATCAACGGATATTTGATATTTTTTACCAAGAACTACGGAAAGTTATTAGTCTGGGCCATGGTGCATGAATGGAAGCAAAGCCAACCTACGCGGAACTTGAACAGAAAATCGCCGACTTGACGGAAAAAATTCAACAACAGATCGGAGTCGAAAGCCAGTATCGTTATCTGGTCGATTCCACGAGCGATTCTCTGTATCTGGTCGATGCCGAAGGCCGCTATCTGTTCATGAACACCAACCACGCCAACCGCCTGAATCTGGCCAAACACGAAGCCGGCACGCTCGCCTATCAAGATTTTCATTCCGACGAACAAAACGCCGAATTTCTGGCCAAAGTGAAAACGGTTTATGAAACCGGCATCTCCATTCACGATGAACACCAGAGCCAGCGCGACGGCGGATACTTTTTGCGCACGTTCAGCCCGGTCCGCGCCAACAGCGATTCCCGGAAAATATTTGCCGTGGCGATCGTCTCCAAGGACATCACCAAGAGGCGAAAAACCGAAGAAGCTCTGCAGAAATCGGAATACAAATACCGGCAGCTCATCGAGCATTCCAACGAAGCCATCTTCATTCTTACCGGCGGCAAAATCAGCTACGGCAACAGCCGCACTGAAAAAATGCTCGGCTACCCGATGGACGACCTTAGGCTGATTGCCTTCATCAATCTTTTGATTTCCGAAGACCGCGAAATGGTCTTTGAACGCCAGAAATCCATTCTACAGGGCGACAACACCTCGCTCAATTACAGCTTCCGGATTATCAACAAGGACGGGGCAACCGTCTGGGTGGAAGCCAACAGCGTGGCCATCACCTGGGAAGGCGAGCCCGCAACGCTCAACTTCATGCGCGACATTACGCGTCAGAAACGAACGGAAGCCCGTCTGCTGCAGGCGCAAAAAATGGAATCCATCGGCACGCTGGCCGGCGGCATCGCCCACGACTTCAACAACCTGCTCATGGGCATTCAGGGGCATGCCTCGCTGTCGCTCATCAAACTGGATAAAAACGACCCCAACTATGAGCACATCAAAACCATTCAGAACCTCGTCCAAAACGGCGCGAACCTGACCAAACAGCTTTTGGGCTTCGCCCGCGGCGGCAAATACGAAGTCAAACGGGTCGATTTAAACGCGCTGATCGAAAAGACGTCGCAAAACATCGGCCGCACCAAGAAGGAAATTCGCATTCACCGCAGTCTCGCGGTTGATCTCTGGCCGACGGACGCCGATCAGGGGCAGATCGAGCAGGTGCTTTTAAACCTCTTCGTCAACGCCTGGCAGGCCATGCCCGGCGGAGGCGATCTTTACATCGAAACCAAAAACATCGCCCTCGACGAAAGTCGTTTTAAATCTTACAGCGGCAAGACCGGTCGTTACGTCAAAATCTCCGTGACCGACACCGGCGTCGGCATGGATGAAAAAACGCGCGAAAGAATATTCGAGCCGTTTTTCACCACAAGGGAGATGGGCCGCGGCACCGGCCTGGGGCTGGCGTCGGCTTACGGCATCATTAAAAATCACAATGGTTTCATCAACGTTTATTCGGAAAAGGGAAAAGGCGCGACTTTCAACCTCTACATCCCCGCCGCCGTCAAAAAAGACGCCAAGGGCAAGTATCCGGACGAAAACGACGTCATCGACACAACCCCCTGCACGGAAACCATTCTGCTGGTGGACGACGAAACCGTCATTCTGGATGTGGCAAGCGACATGCTCAAAACACTGGGATACACCGTCATCACCGCCCAGGACGGGCCGTCCGCGCTTGACCTCTACAGGCAAAATCAGGCGGAGATTGACCTGGTCATTCTGGACATGGTCATGCCGGACATGAGCGGCGGAGAGGTTTTCGACGAACTTAAGAAAATCAACCCCAAAGTCAAGGTCCTGCTCTCCAGCGGCTACAGCTTAAACGGCCAGGCCAGCCGCATTATCGACCGCGGCTGCGACGGCTTCATTCAAAAGCCCTTTACAATGGGAGACATTTCCCGGCAGTTGCGCGCCATTTTCAAGACCAGTCCCAAAAGGCAGGCAACACCCATGGAATCCGCGCAGCTGGCGCTTTTTGATTCCCCTTGATCAGACAGCCGTTTTGTGCCACACCATCGCCATGAAAAGAAACAAATTTACAGCAAGGCCGCCGCAGCCCATCGGTGACATCCTGTCTGCCGCCTTCAAAAAAAGGGGCATGGCCTTCCGCTTGGAAGAAAATAACGTCTTCAAGCTCTGGCCCAAAGCCGTGGGTGAACAAATCGCCGCGCAGACAAAGCCCGACCGGCTCAACGCCGGCACCCTGTTTGTCCGGACCACGTCTTCCGTCTGGGTGCATGAGCTGCACTTCATGAAAGAAGACATCCGCAATAAATTAAATCAACTGGCCCGGAAAACGGCCGTGCGCGACATTCATTTCACCGTCGGCTACCAGCCGCCCAAAACACACGGCACGCCGGGCGACAATGAGGCAAAGCACGCCTCTCTGAAAGCGCGGGACAAAAAAATGATTGACGAATGCACGGAAACGCTGGCCGACCGGGAACTGGCCGAAATCGTGAAACGGGTCATGAAAAAAGAAATCAGCCGCCGCCGGATGCTGGAGGCGAAGACAGATCGATAAACATCCGCTTCATGGCGGGTGTGTACGTCTTGCCTTCTTCATAAATGTAAAGGGGCGGCTCCATCTTCAACTCTTCGCGCGATTCGCCGCGGCCTTCCACCAGCGTGAACTGGGCGTCGGAGAATCTATCGGAATACACCACCCGGATCCGCTTGGGTTCAATTTTATTTTTACGAAACAACGCAATTAGCTCCACCATGCGCATGGCCGGATAAATGGTAAACACCCTTCCCTTCGGCTTGAGCGCGTAGCGCGCCGCCGCAAGAAAGTGAGCCAGCGACCCGCTTACCTCGTGGCGGGCAATGGCCTTTTCCTCAAGCGGATTGATCCGGCCGGAATGGAGCCTTCGATACGGCGGATTGAAAACGATATTGTCAAACGTGTGCGGCTTATAGATTTTCTTTATCTCCCGCGCATCGCCGCAGTCGATCGTCACGCGCCGCGCCAGAGCGTTTTGCTCGACATTTTTTTTCGCCAGCGCCGCCAGACCCTCCTGAACTTCCAGGCCGTGCCAGCGCGAATGAGGATGGAGGCCGGCCAGCACCAGCGCAATGATCCCATTGCCGCAGCCCATGTCCAGATTCAAACTGCGCGCCCCCACATTCGCGAAATGCGCAAGCATCAGCGAATCCAGATTGAACCGGTAGCCGCGCCGGCTCTGGCAAATCGTTAAACGGCCGTCCAGAATTTCATCAAGCGTTTCTTCGTCTGTCATACCCCTGTTATCCAAATCTTTAATGCAGCCGTATTTGCCACAATACGCCCGTTTTGCCCAGATGAATTTTCCAGGCCCCGCATCGGTAAAAGTCATCGGTAAAAGTCATTGATTTATCGCTCCTCACGATTATAATGCAGTCATCATTTTCAAATGGCGAAAATCAACCGTCAGGCGGACAACATCATGAAAAGCCAAACGCGACAACTAATCGGCGACATCGGCGACCGCATTTTCTTATCGCCCGCCTTTCAGGCCCTGACCATCGGCATTCCGTTTTGCGTATTCAAAGTGCTCTTCGGCGTGCTGGCCCTGCGCGCGGATGCCTCGTCTTTGCCCCTTCACGCCTTTGCGTGGTTCGTTATCGCCTGGGCGCTGGCGGACCTCGCTATGAATCTGGCCCGCATCTTTTTTCACATCACGGGCCGGGAAACCCCCGTGGAATATTGCACCATCGCCCAGGCTGGACGGCTCTTTCAAAAACCCAAACTCTTCTTAGCCGTCGACACATTGATTTCCTTTTCCATTATCTGCTTTGTGCTCTGGTCCGGCTGGATTGTTCTTTTGAATAAAATGGAATCCTGCTTCTGGTATGCCGCCACCACACTCAACCTGATCAGTGTCTCCGTCGTCAACATCTGGATCGAACTGCGCCGGGACGCGTGAGTGGATGGTGGATGATGGATGGCGGTTATTGTCCTCCGCCGGCGGAGGTGGCGCAACGCGCCGGAGGTGGAAAAGTCGCTAAAAAGCTCATAGCTCATGGGTCGTAGTTCATAGTTCATGGTTCATAGTTCATGTGATTAGACGGCTACCGCTTTTTTAATCCCGAAGGGATTCAACGTTTATAGATGATGCAAATTCCACATCTGCGACCCCGACGGGGTCGAACCCGAAAACGCAAAGATTTCCAGTGTAGTGCATCTAACGCTTCTTTACATTATGAAAGATATAATGCCATATTTTGTCATT
>CAZGDK010000070.1:0-15949 GCA_964525155.1 uncultured Smithella sp.
TCCAACGACAGCAATCCGGATGGTGGCAGCCTGACGATCTCCGCGCTGTCTTCTCCCGCGCACGGCTCTGTTGTCGTAAACGCCAATAACACGCTCACCTACAGGCCTTCTGCCAATTTCAACGGAGCGGATGCCTTCACCTATACGATTCGTGATGCTCAGGGAGATTCCTCCACCGCCACGGTCAATCTCACGGTAACACCCGTGAATGATGCTCCAACAGCCAATCCGGATGTTGTGACCACAGCGGAAGACACGCCGGTGCAATTCGATGTAGTGGCCAATGACACCGACGTGGAGGGCGATGCCGTTACTTTTCTTTCGGCTGCGGCTCCGCTTCACGGGACTCTGAGCTACAATGCCACCGATAAACGGCTGACCTACGCGCCTGCCGCCGATTTCAACGGCACGGATTCTTTTATCTACCAGATCCGCGATGCAGCAGGCGCGACTTCAAGCGCCACGGTGACCCTCACCGTGACCCCGGTAAACGATCTGGCGGCAGCCGTTTTGGATGCCGCAGCCACGGCGGAAGACACGCCAATGACGATCAATGTTCTGGCCAACGACAGCAATCCGGATGGCGATATCTTGACCCTTACCAGTGTGACCTCCGCGTCACACGGGAGCGCAGTCATAAGCGCCAATAACATTATCTACACACCGTCTGCCAATTTCAACGGCACGGACGCTTTCACGTACACCTTTAGCGATGGTGAGGGCGGCTTTTCCACCGCCACCGTAAACCTCACCGTAACACCTGTGAACGATGCGCCGACCGCCAATCCGGATGTTGTGACCACAGCGGAAGACACGCCGGTGCAATTTAATGTGGTCGCCAATGATTCTGATCTGGAGGGCGATGCCGTTTCTTTCCTGGCGGCGGATGCCGCGCCACACGGGACACTGAGCTACAATGCCGCCGATAATCTGCTGACCTATACGCCTGCTCCGGATTTCAACGGCACGGATTCTTTTATCTATCACATCCGCGATGCAGCGGGCGCGACTTCAAGCGCCACGGTGACCGTCACCGTGACCCCGGTAAACGATGTGGCGGCAGCCGTGTTGGATACTGTAACCACGGCGGAAGACACACCGGTGACCCTCAACGTCCTGGCCAACGACCTTAACGGGGATGGCGATACCCTGACGATCACCAGTGTGACCTCCGCGGCGCACGGGGCCGTTGCCATCAGCGCCAATAACATTATCTATACGCCGGTTGCCAATTTCAACGGCACGGATGCCTTCACGTACACCTTTAGCGATGGCCTGGGCGGTTTTTCCACCGCGACGGTCAATCTCACCGTAACGCCCGTCAACGATGCGCCGACAGCCGTTCCGGATTTTGTGACCACCGTTGTAAACACGCCGGTGAAATTCAGGGTGCTGGACAACGACTATGACGTGGATGGCGATGCCTTAAGGCTCTTTGCCGCCACTGCATTGTCTCACGGAACGTTCGTTTACGATGGCGCCGATCAATCGCTGACCTATACGCCGGTCGCCAATTATGTTGGACCGGATTCGTTCACTTACTACATGCGCGATGCGAGCGGAGTCAACGCAACAGCCCTGGTCACCATCACCGTAAGGCCGCCCAACACGGCGCCGGTAGTCGGCGCGGATGCGGTGACCACGGCGGAAGACACGCCGGTCACCTTCAATGTGCTGGCCAACGACACCGACGCCAACGGCGATATCTTGACCATAACAGCGATATCTTCTCCGGCGCATGGAACCGTTTCTCTCAACGCCAATCAAACGCTGACCTACAGGCCGTCTGCCAATTATTACGGAGCGGATGCCTTCACCTACACGGTTAACGACGGATGGGGAGGCTCTGCAACCGCCACCGTGAATCTTACCGTCACAGCCGTAAACGATCTGGCGGTAGCCGTGTTGGATACCGCAACCACGGCGGAAGACACGCAGGTTGCGATCAACGTCCTGGCCAACGACCGTAGCGGCGATGGCGCTGCCATGACGATTACCGGCGTGACATCCCCGTCGCACGGGACCGTCGCCATCAGCGCCAATAACATTATCTATACGCCTTCTGCCGATTTCAACGGCACGGATGCCTTCACCTACACCATCATTGACGGATGGGGAGGTTCTGCAACCGCGACGGTGAACCTCACCGTAACGCCTGTCAACGACGCGCCGGTAGCCCAGGATGCGGCATTCTTGCTGGATGAAGACGCGCCGTTTAGCGGTTCGGTTGTTTTAACCGATATAGACAGCGCTTCTCTCGCGGCTCAGATGGTGAGCGGCCCGACAAGAGGCATGCTGGTTCTCAACCCCGGCGGTTCCTTTACCTACACGCCGGATGCCGAATTCAACGGTACGGATAGCTTCACCTATCGGGTCAACGACGGAAGCCTCACGTCCAACGTTGCCACGGTGAATCTGACGATTGCTCCGGTGAATGACGCGCCTGTTCTTAGCGCCATCGCCGATCGGATCGTGACCGAAGGGGCAACATTGACCCTTACGGCCACCAGTACGGATCTTGAACAGGCTTCCCAGACTTTCACCTATAGCCTGGATAGCGCTCCCGCCGGAGCGGCCATTGATCCGACCACGGGCCTGTTCACCTGGACTCCCACGGAAAGTCAGGGTTACGGCAAATATGACATTACCGTCAGAGTGACCGACGACGGCGCCCCGGCTCTGTCCGATACGAAGACCTTTACCGTCACGGTCATGGAAGATACGGTCATCGACGCCGGTCCGCTCGCCAATGATGGTGTCGCCGACATCTTCCGCATGATCCGAAGCGGCGATGATGCTCAGGTGTTCCTAAACGGCACGCTCATTTTTGATCAGGCCCTGAGCGGCATACCGGATCTGAGCTTCATCGGTTCCGCCGATGACGATACGCTCATTGTCGATACAACCGGCGGCAATCCGACGCCTTCAGGCGGCATTCTCTTTAACGGCAATGACGGCATCGACAATGTTACCCTGGAAGGAGCCGTATCCACCGTCACCCATACCTTCACAGGCGCAACGTCCGGAGCCATCGGATTTGACGGTGTCACCCAGGTTACTTACAGCAATACAGAGGCTCTTGCCGACAACCTGATCAGTTCCGACAAGTTCCTGGTCTATGGATCGGCCGCCGATAATGTCACGATGACCATCGGTGAAAACCAGACCAGCTTGGCCTCTTCATCGAATCCGTCGCTGACCCTCGCTAATCCGGAAACGGAAGGCTGGCTCACCTTGATGACCAAAGACGGCAACGACGTCATCAATCTGATCAACAGCCGGACCACCGCGCCGGGCTTTAGCGTCGTGCTCGATGCAGGCACGGGCGGCAACAGGATTTATGACGGCAGCAGCTATGCCTTAACCCGCATCACCGGCACGGAGAATGCGGATGTCATCCGTCTAAATCAGACCCCTCTATCGACCACGGTGGTCGTGAACACCTCCACCAACACCCTTTACGGTGCAAGCCGCGTAGAGCTCATCGGGCTGGGCGGCAATGACCAGATCAGGCTGTACGGAAACGTGGCCAACGTGCTTGCCGACGGCGGCGCAGGGAATGACACGATCGATGGCACGGCATTCCGCGGCAAGCTGACGGCAATCGGCGGAGAAGGAGACGACATTCTCAGAGGCACTCCGGGAAATGATGTTCTCATCGGCGGCGCCGGCAGCGACAATATTGCCGCCGGAGCCGGCAACGACCTGATCGCCCATGTGAACGATGGAACCGACGTCGTGGATGTTGGAACCGGCACCGACGATATAGTCATCGTCTCCGCGGATACGGCCCAATTAAAACAGGATCTGCTGGGGAATGTCGTCATTCAGCAGAATTTCTGGCTCAAGGAGTTTGTCAGGGGCCAGAGAGTCGACCCCAACGATCTGATCCGCATAACACTGGGGTAAGAAGGAGTAATTAGACAAAATGTTATTGATATTGATGCGTTTGAATTTATCTGACCGGAAACTGAAATGATTATGGAGGTAAAAATGAGGAATTTTAATAGAAACAGGAAGAGCACACATTTAGTCCGCAACGCGAAGATGATAATGGCCATCCTCGCCTGTTTTTTATGGTTAACAGGAACCGCCGGGGCAGCGGGTTATGTTTTTACGCCTCTGGATCTGGGTGGTCTTTCCGTCTCCCAGGTGAACGGCATCTCCAATACCGGTGCCGTAGTCGGTAGCGGCGCCGTCGGAGGCGTCAATGCAGGGTTTGTTTATAATTCAAGCGTGAGTCCTATTAGTGGCTATGATGAATCAAATGCCTGGGGAGTCAGCAGCGGGGGAACGGTTGTCGGAAGCGGCGTTAATGGAAGTGGTATCACCGGCCTGATCAATAACAATTCCTTCTCTCTTCCCACGACGGATGCAACCGCTTACTGGCCATCCATGAAAGTAAATGATAGTGGTGTTGTTGTCGGGTCATACTTCGCAGGATCCGGCTACACGGGGTTTGTCTATAATGGCTCCAATACAAACTTTTCAGATCTTTCCGTTTTTTCAGAGCATTACGCCGATACATGGGCGGCGGATATCAACAATAATGGAATGGTTGCAGGATATGGAATGGACACCAACTATTCTTATAAAGCCTTCCTTTATGATACTAACAGTAATTCTTATGGTGATGTCGGACCGGACGGCTGGTTCTTTCTGCAGACAGCCGGCATCAATGACAGCGGCACCATTGTGGGATATGGAATGGATGGGAACGGCAATAATAGCATCTTCATCTCTACAAAAGACAACAAAGGAAACTATACGACCGAAACGATGAATCTATCTGATTGGTCGGAAGTTTATGCCACGGATATTAACAATGATGGAACTATTGTGGGCTGGGGAAGCAGCAATAATGAAATGATGAGTTTTATTTATACCGTGGATGGCTTGACGGTGTTGTCGGGGGATGGCTGGACAAACTTTAGAGTTTCAGGGATTAACGATGCCGGCGCCATCACGGGCTGGGGGGTGTTCAATGGTGACGTAACGGCTTTTACGGCTACGTATCAAGCCGACGACATGCCTGAGGCCGTGCCCGAGCCCATGACCCTTGTACTTCTTTCATTAGGGCTTGGCGCCCTGGGGTTTGTCCGGAGACGGAAATAAGATACATATCATTTTTTATTGGGTGACAGCATCCTGGGACGTTAAAGGGTGTTGTCACTTTTTATATAGTGGATTTCAAAGAGACCGATATGAAAAATCATCCGGTAACGCCTGAATAAAGAGCAAGTGTAATGAATAGACCAACAGGCCCCTTTATTTATGGACGCTGACACTCAAAATCGAAACCCCTTTCAAAATAAAGAGCAAAAGATGGACATCAGGGACACTCGCTTGGCCGAACAAGAGCTGTGGCGTCGTTTTACGGAGTCGGCCACGGCGGCGGCCTTTTCTCAAAACTGGCTTTTCCTGCAATGTCTGATGCTCCAAAATATTCGCTACGGCCTGCTGCTTCTGGGGCCTGCGGAGCGCGGCCCTTTCTCTCCCGTTGCGGTCTGGCCGGGACCGGAACACAACGTAACCCATCTGGCCCCGTCCGCGGAACGCTCCCTCAAAGAACGGCGGGGGCTATTGATTCACCCCGTTCCCGGCGATAGCGCAGGGGCGTCGTCTTCCGGCAATATTTCCCATGTTGCTTATCCGATAGAAGTGGAAGGCAAGCTTCACGGCGTCGTGGTTCTCGAACTGAGAAACGCATCGGACGACGCTCTTCAGGAGGTGATGCGGAAACTTCACTGGGGAGCGGCATGGCTGGAGGTGTTGATTCGGCGGCAGGGTTTTGAACAATTGCGGCAGTCCGAAGAACAATTAAAATCGCTTTTGGACGGTATCGCCACGGCCGTGGAGCATGAGGGCTCACAGTCCGCGGCCATGGCTTTTGTGACAAAGCTTGCCACCATTCTGGATTGCGAGCGGGTCAGCCTGGGGCTTGTCAAAGGCAAACAAGTCAAGGTTTACGCCCTGTCGCACAGCGCCGGATTCGGTGAAAAGATGAACCTGGTCCGGGACATCGGCTCGGCCATGGATGAAGCCGTTGACCAGCGCTCCGTGATCGTCCATCCGTTGCCTGCGGATGCCCCGCCTCTTGCCGCCATCGCCCACAATGAATTGACCACCCGGCACGGGGCCTTTGTCATCTGTACGGCGCCCATCCTGCAGGGGACGGAGCCTTTGGGCGCGCTCATGTGTGAACGCGCGGCGGATAAATCATTTGATGATCAAACGGTGGAATTGATCAAAACATTTGCCAGTCTGGTCGGGCCTGTGCTCATTGTCAAAAAGAAAGAAGAACGGTCGATATGGATTAAGCTCTGGGATGCCGCTGTTTCAAAAGGAAAGCAATTTTTAGGACCCGATCGTCCGGGATACAAACTGGCGACCGGATTGGCCGTTTTGCTGATGCTGTTTTTTGTTTTTGCCAAGGGCGATCATCGTGTGCGCGCGACGACGGTTCTGGAAGGCGTGGTGCAGCGGGCGATTACCGCGCCTTACAGCGGTTATGTCGCTCAGGCGTTGGCCAGACCCGGCGATGTGATTCGGCGGGGCACCCTTTTGTGCCGTCTGGATGAAAGGGATTTGACTCTGGAGCGCCTGAAATGGGCGACCCAGCGGGAACAGGCTCTGCGCCAGTTGAGCGAAGCCATGGCCAAACACGAACGGGCGCAGATCATGATTGCGCAGGCCAAAGCCGATCAGGCGGAAGCGCAGATCGGTTTACTCGATGAACAGCTGGGCCGCGCCCGCATTGTTGCCCCCTTTGACGGGATCGTCACGAGCGGCGATCTGAGCCAGTCACTGGGAAGCCCGGTGGAACGGGGACAAACGCTCTTCGAAATCGCGCCTCTGACGGGGTATCGCGTGATCGTGCAGGTCGATGAAACGGATATCGGTTATGTGGCCGCGGGGCAGAAGGGCGAACTGGCGCTGCCGTCGTTGCCCGGCGACGTTTTGCCTCTGACGGTAAGCAAAGTCACGCCTGTGTCCACCGCCAAAGATGGCCGCAACTATTTCCGGGTGGAAGCGCAGCTGGAAAAGACGTCTCCCCGTTTGCGGCCCGGGATGGAAGGCGTTGGGAAAATTACGGTCGAGCGCAGAAGGCTTGTGTGGATCTGGACGCACGAGGTCATCGAATGGATCCGGCTCAAAACCTGGACATGGCTGCCTTAGCCGCGCTATTGAGCTGCGTTTATCCGGCATATAGGAGTAGTTCTTTTATGAGTATTGATCTCACATCCCGCATTCGGCCGGGCGACCGCAAGGTCCGTTTACATGAGGTGGTCTTGCGGTGAGGGAGTCCCTTTTCAGTCCTTCGTGGTATCGCGTAGCCGGTTTGAAGCCCAGACTGCGCAGCCATGTCCAAATCCATCGCCACGTCTATCATGGGGAGCTGTGGTATGTTTTGCAGGACCACGCCTCCGGTCAGTTTCAGCGCTTTCCGCCGGCCACCTATTTTCTCGTGGGACTGATGGACGGCAACCGGACGGTCGAACAAATATGGGCGGCAGGCAAGTCCCGCCTGGGCGAAGAAGCGCCGACGCAGGAAGAGATGATTCGTCTGTTGGGCCAGTTGCACAACATCGATGTTCTGCAAACGGATGTATCTCCCGATGTTGAGGAGATGAACAGGCGGTTTGAGAAGAATAAAAATCTGAAGTGGAAACAAAAAATACGCAATCCGATGTCCTTGAGTTTTTCCTTGTACGATCCGGAAAAACTGCTCACCCGGATGGCGCCGTTTTCCAAAATGGTTTTCAGCTGGCCTGCGGCCTTGGTCTGGCTGTTCACCGTTGGCGTCGCTTTTGTGCTTGCCGGCTATCATTGGCCCGATCTGACCGAAAATATTGCGGACCGTGTTCTTGCGCCGCAAAATCTGGTGATCATGTGGTTTCTCTTTCCCGTCATCAAGATTCTTCACGAACTGGGACACGCCCTGGCCGTCAAACGCCTGGGGGGAGAAGTGCATGATGTTGGTCTCATGCTGCTCGTTCTCACGCCGGTTCCCTATGTCGATGCCTCTTCTTCTCTGGCCTTCCGGAATAAATGGGAAAGAGCCGTGGTCGGCAGCGCCGGTTTGCTTGTGGAAATCTTCATTGCGGCTATTTTGCTGATGGTGTGGGTGACCCTGGAGCCGGGCGTTGTTCGTGGGGTCGTTTATAATGCGATTATCATCGCCGGGGTTACGTCGCTGTTCTTTAACGGCAACCCCCTTCTGCGTTTTGACGCTTACTACGTGCTTGGCGATCTTATCGAAATACCGAATCTTGGAACCCGGGCCAACCAGTATCTCACGTATCTGCTCCAGCGGCATGTTCTCGGTATTGAGGATATCGAAGCGCCCAATGCCTCTGAATACGAAAAAAGATGGTTCGTGCTGTATGGCGCGTTGTCGTTTGTGTATCGGATGATTATCTATGTCGCGATTATCCAGTTCATCGCCGGAAAGTTTTTCATTGTCGGCATTATCCTGGCCCTGTGGGCCGTCGTCAGCATGCTGGGGATGCCTTTAGTCAAGGCGGGCAAATTCCTTTTAACATCGCCCAAACTCGGGCGAAAACGCAAGAAAGCGGTTGCCGTCAGCCTGGGACTGGCGGCGCTGGTTGTGGGATTTATCACGTTGATTCCCCTGCCCCTGGCCACGGTGACCGAAGGGGTCGTCTGGCTGCCCGAAGAAGCGATTGTGCGCGCCCAGACGGAAGGTTTTGTCGAGGAAGTGAAGGTGTCGCCCGGACAGCGGGTGGTTGCCGGAACGGAGATTGTCCGCTGTTCCGATCCGATGCTGGCCTTGAAACTCAAGGTCTTGGAAGCCGAGCTCCATGAACTCCAGGTGGAGTATTACGTCAAGGATCAGACAGATCGCGTTTCGGCGCAGATGGTTGACGATGACATCAAACAGGTGGAAGGGCGGATCAAAGATGCCCGTGAGCGTCTCGAACAGCTCACCGCCAGAAGTACAAGCCAGGGGTCTGTGTTTATTCCGCAGTCTCAGGATCTGGTCGGACGCTTCGTCAAAAGAGGAGACGTCATCGGCTACGTTCTGGAAAAGAATGCCACGTCGGCGCGGGTGGCCGTTGACCAGTCCGACGCCGATCTGGTGCGGCAAAATACCCGCGCAGTTGCCGTGCGGCTGGCCGAAAATTTTTCGGTGACAGCGCAGGCGCGCATGATCCGGGAAGTTCCGGCGGCAACGGAAGACCTGCCCTCGCGTGTGCTGGGCTCAAGCGGCGGCGGAACCATTGCCATCGATCCCAGAGACGAAAAGGGCGTAAAAGCGTTTCAAAAAATGTTCTTCTTCGATATCGAACTGCCCTCCGGTACGACGTTCGCGAACGTGGGTGGCCGCGTGTATGTCCGGTTCGATCATGGATGGGAGCCCGTTGGCGGCCGCTGGTACCGAGGCATCCGAAACCTGCTTTTGCGGAGGTTCAATGTTTAAAGAGTCTTTCAAGATGACTGCCGCCATCGGCGTTTGTCCCGAAAAAAGCGAGAAACGGCACAACTGGCTCGATCGCACGGCAAATTCTCTAGCGGGCGCTTTGGCGCCGGTTGTTCGTCCTTCGGCCAAACGTTTTGCCTGGATTGTGGAGGCCTGCAAAAAGCAGGGGGCGGCCATGCAGCGGCTGGCCGATGCGGATCTGCCTGTCACCGCCGCCGAACTGGGACGACAGTTGCGAAAAGAAGGCTACACTGATGACCTGGTGGCGCGCGCTTTTGCGCTGGTGCGGGAGGCGGCCGTGCGTTATCTGGGGATCCGCCATTTTGACGTGCAGCTCATTGGCGGTCTGGTTTTGTTAAAGGGACTGGTTGCGGAAATGGAGACCGGGGAGGGAAAAACACTTACGGCAACCCTGGCCGCATCGACTGCCGCGCTGGCCGGGGAACCGGTCCATATTATTACCGTCAATGATTACCTGGCAACGCGGGATGCCGAATGGATGGGCGTCCTCTACAGGAGCCTCGGACTGACGGTGGGGACCATTGTGCACGGTCTGACGCCTGCCGCCCGAAGAAAAGTGTATCAGAGCGATATTGTGTACTGCACCAACAAGGAACTCGCTTTCGATTATCTCAAAGACAGAATCGTGCTCTGGGACCGGCCCGGCGAGGTCACCTTGCAGCTTGAGCGCCTCTATGGCGAAAACTCGCGCGTCAACAAACTGGTCATGAGAGGCCTGCGCTTTGCCATCATTGACGAAGCCGACAGCGTGCTGGTGGATGAAGCCCGGACCCCCTTGATCATCTCGTCGGGGGCGGACGGCACAGGCGAGCACGAAATTTATGCCGAAGCGTATTTGGTGGCCACGCAGCTTGTGCCGGGAGAAGATTTTTCCATTATTGCCGAAGCGCGCGACATCGACCTCACCGCGGCAGGCAAAAACAAGATTACCGATCACCTGTGGAATAAAAAAAACATGTGGACCAGCAAGGACCAGCAGGAAGAACTGGTCCGGCAGGCTCTGGTGGCCATCAACCTCTTTACGAAAGACAAGCATTATCTGGTTTCGGAAGGCAAGGTGCAGATCATTGACGAATATACCGGACGGGTGATGGCCGACCGATCCTGGGAGAGGGGACTCCACCAGTTCATCGAAGCCAAAGAAGGCCTGGAAATGACGGCGCGGAAAGATACGCTGGCGCGAATCAGTTATCAGCGCTTTTTCCGCCGCTATCTGCGACTTGCCGGCATGACGGGCACGGCCAAAGAAGTTTCCAGCGAACTGTGGACGATTTATCGCCTCCGGGTGGTAAGTATTCCGACCAACCGGCCTGTTTGCCGGCAATTCCTGCCCGAACAGGTTTATTTGAAGGAAGCGGATAAATGGCAGGCGGTTGTAAACACGATTGTCGAAGAAAATCGAAAGGGGCAGCCTGTGTTGATCGGCACACGCTCCGTTGCCGCCTCGGAAAAGGTCAGCGAACTGCTGACGCAAAACAACATTGCGCACAGGGTGCTCAACGCCAGGCAGGATAAGGAAGAAGCCGATATTATCGCCGAGGCGGGGCGTCAGGGCCGGATTACAGTTGCCACGAACATGGCGGGACGCGGAACGGACATCAAGCTCGATGCGGGTGTTGCCGATCTGGGCGGCCTGTATGTGATCGCAACGGAGTTTCACGAATCCCATCGGATCGACCGCCAGCTTTTTGGCCGCGCGGGCAGACAGGGAGACCCGGGATTATGCCGGTCGATCGTTTCGCTTGAGGATGAATTGATTTCCATGTATGGCGGAGCCGTTGGAAAGCGCCTGGCCGGTTTATTTCCGGCGGACGGTCAGGGGCGTGTGAAGACGGCGGCCGGTAAAGCGATATTTCGCGTGGCCCAGGAGCTCGCCTCGCGGGCTCACGCCAAAACACGACGAAATCTCTTGAAAATGGACGAACAGATGGGCGACGTTTTGGCCTTTTCCGGACGTCAGGAATAATGAATATGTCAGATAAAAGGTAGGATCTAGCAATGAAATCTGTTTTGTGGGTTGTAATCGCATGGATGGTGTTTTTGCCGGCCTTGGCCGCGGCCGCTGAATTTCGCGGATTAACCGAACCTCATCGCATCCTGAAGATCGGCAGCCCCTCGGAGGGCATTATCGCCGGCGTGGATGTGGACCGGGGCGACATCGTGCGGAAAGGCCAGGTCATCGCCAGACTCCAGTCGGAGGTGGAAAGAACCTCTATGGAACTGGCCCGGGCGCGCGCAACCACGGAAGGGATCATCAAAGCCAAAAAAGCGGGCGCCGAGATGTTTCTGGGGAAGAAAATCCGCGTGGAACAACTCTACAAGAAAGAACTGGCCTCGCCTAGCGAGATGGAGGAGGCCCTGGCCAACTGGCGGGTGGCGGACATGCAGTTGAAAGAGGCTCTGGAGAATAAGCAGATTGCCGATCTGGAATACAAGCGCTCTGTGGAAATTCTGAAGCGCCTGACCATCGAAAGTCCCGTCACGGGGGTTGTGGTGGAACGTTATTTGTCCGCCGGTGAATATGTCCGGGAACAACCGGTTGTCAAAATTGCCGAAATCGATCCGCTCAATGTTGAAGTGGTGGCGCCTGCGGCGGAATATAACAAAATTCGAGTCGGCATGAAAGCCACCGTGATCGCGGAATCGCCCTTGAAGGGCAGTTTCCCGGCGACCGTCAAGGTGGTCGACCGGGTCATCGATGGCGCAAGCGGCACCTTCGGCGTTCGCCTGGAAATGCCGAATCCCAGATTCCGCCTGCTGGCCGGTTTGAAGTGCCGTGTTGTGTTCCCCGCTTCCAGCAGGGACGAAAAGGTTGTTGCCCCTGCGGGCAATAAGAAATAAAGATTTTGCTTCAATGAAAAAATACAAATGTCATCCAGGAAGGCGCCAGATCATGAAAAGATTTCTGCTCATTGTGTGTTTGTTTTTACTGTCATCGTGCAGTTCTACCGGACTTTTTTCTAAAACAATCGATGTACATCAACTGGCCGTTCACAAGGAAAAGATCGACAAAACCAAAAATCCCGCCAAACAGGACATGCTGAAGCGCAATCTCGAAAATCAACCGATTGCACTGAAGAATGTGACCGTCAAAGACATTATGGTCGCAAGCAATTTCGATTATGAGTACTGCCTGATTGTTGAAGTGGACAGCAAAAAAGGAAAAATTGAATGCTTCATCTATTCCCGCGATGTAAAAAGTATTGCGCGCCTTGTTAAAAATAAATCAAAAATAGACGTATCCGGAATTTTCAACGGATATTATTCCATGTCCGATCATTATTACATGAAGATCGAAATTGTCGAAGCGAACATCTACGCCGCCAAATATCCTGACAACCTTTCTAAGGAACCGATTGGTATTAATGAGATTGTTCTGGAGAAGGCAAAGATTAATAAAATCGAAGATGCCGATGAGCAGGACCTGATGAATCGGGAACTCCATCAGAAACGCATTATACTCAGGAACGTGACGGTAAAAGATATTATTCCATCAAACCGTTTTGGTTATGCATACTACGCTGTTGCAGAGGCAAACAGCGTCAAAGGTAAAATCGAATGCCAGGTGTATTTCAGAAATGCGGAAATATTGGAACGTCTGATTAAAAACAAAACGAGAATAGATGTTTCCGGGAGTTTGCGCCGCTACGCTTTGGCGACCGGCGATTATTTCGGAAGCATGGACATCACGGATGCCCATATTGAGATCGTTAACTGATGCCTCGGTTGTCTCCCAAAAAGTCAAAATATCAGATATCACATCACTCCTTTCCGGAATAATCAATTTGGCGGCCCATCGCTTTTTCAAGGCGGGCAAGGGCTATTTTATGGTCGTACTGTGCGGAAATATGGCTGAACTGTGCATTGGCATACATATAAATGGCATCCACGACTTCAACGTTGATCGCCAGCCCGGCCGCATAGCGCTCGTTGGCGAGATCCAGATTTTCCTTCGATTGCCGCACGAGCACCTCTGCGCCCAGTCTGCGTTCATCGGATTCCCTCATGGCGAGAAATTCCTGTTCCAGTTCCAGTGCAATCTTTTGTTTCAGCTCTTTGATCCGGGCGTTGATCGTTTTTAAATTTGCCTGGAGCTCCAAAACTTTATACTGGGTCGAAAATCCATTGAATATGGGAACCGATACGGTGACGCCGGCCGTCCATCCGTGATCCAGAGGTGTATCCGTTCCAACATACATATAATTGGCGCTGCCGCTGATGACAGGATAATGCGAACGCCAGGCAACTTTCAGAGATTGTTCGGCGGATTCCATTTGCTTGTGGAGGGACAACAGGTCACCTCTATTTCTGTAGGCGTTTTCCAATGCCGTTTCAATGGTCAGGCCGGGGGGCTCGTAAGAAAGATTGTTTTCGATGAAATAAGCCGGAGCCCGGGGCAACCCCATAGCGTTGTTGAGAGAGAGTCTGTAATATTTAACGGCGTTGTCGGCTTTAATCATGTCAACCTTCGCTTTGCTGAGATCGACTTCGGCTTTCATCATGTCCAGCTTTGATTTTTCCCCAACCGAATAAAGGTTGCGGGCGTATTCAAAGTGTTTTTGGAACTGCCGGATTTTCTCGGCGGCCACATTTTTGGCCATCTCGGCGGAGAGGAGGCTGTAGTAGGATTCCCTGACCCCTTCAATCACCTGGGCGCGTGTTGCCTGCAAATCATGCCGGGCCGCCTGAGCCCCCAATCGCTGCGCCTGAATGCCGGCCCATGTTTTTCCGAAATCGAAGAGGGTCATGCTCATCGTTCCTGAAGCCGCATATTGATTGTAGGTTCCAGCTGAGCCCGTGGGGATGTTTGAGCTTCCCGGAGGAATGCCGGCGTTGCTCGTGGTATTGCTTGTGCCGGTGTCGACCGGCGAGATCCGTGTATAGGCGCCGCCGATATTTAAGCGGGGGTAAAGCTCTCCCCAGGCCTGACCGGCGCGTGCGTCGGCTGCAACGACCTGACTTTGTTGGGTTTCAAGGGTCGGATGGTTTCTGAGAGCAATTTCTATCGCCAGTTTCAGGGAAAGGATGTCGCCTTCCTTGATGGTCTGTCCGTATGCGCTCGATATAAGTCCAATGTTCAAGGACGCAATTAAACACAGCAGCGCAAATTCTTTGGCCGCCAAGCAAAACGTACGGGACTTTCTTTTCATCAGGTTTCCCCTTCTATTTTCCGAGAGTTGTTCCATCAGCACCGGGCGAGTCCATAAAGAAATGGCGTCTTGTAAAGCTTCGTAATGGTTATTATACCGTGCATCCACTTCCAATATTCAGGCGCTCAGCCGTGGTTCTGCTGCGGTGGCGATACTTGCACTGTCGTCAAAAACTGTCAATAATTTAGTCATTCGCCGCGTATGCAGGCAAACGATGAAGGGGCAAAGGCGCATAATTGGAGTTCCGGTGATAGCGGAAGTGACGGTTCGATTCCGTCCTCCGACGCCAAATCAAATCACACGGGCACAGCCTTATAATTTTTCAAATAATCCATGAATGTTTTGTGATGCGTCCGGAATTCGAACTGCTTGAGGTGGATCAGGTGGAACCTGCGTTCGATCCGGCAAGACGCGATCGGTATTTCAAAAAGCGTTTTGGCGGCCAGCTCCCGGCCAACGGCGTGCACGGATAACACAGACACGCCCAGACCCGCCAGGACCGCTTCCTTGATGGCTTCAGAACTGCCCAGTTCCGCGCAGATATTGAACTGGGACAAGCTTACCGCCTTGTTTTCCTTCATGTACGTTTCAAATACGTCGCGCGTGGCCGAACCCCTTTCACGCAGGACAAACGGCTCGCTCAAAAGTTCGGGCCATTCAACGCCCCTTTTTCGAATCCAGCGATGTCCCTTCGGTGCAATCAGAATCAGACGGTCGGGCCAGACCGGCTCGGCGACAAGCTTTGCGTTTTGCGGCTTTTTGCCGATGACGCCCGCTTCCACCTCGCGGTCGAGCACCATGTTCATCACCTCTTCGCTGTCTTCGGTTTTGACAAACACACGAATATCATCATGGTCTCTTTTAAAATCGCTCAAGGCGCGCGGAAGAATGTACGTGGCGGGGATGGTGCTGGCGCTCAAATAGATGTCGCCGCCGGCGTTTTTTTGCAGTTGCCGGATTTTTTCCGCCGCCTCTCTGCGCAGGCGAACCATCCGCTGGGCGTAATCGTACAGGATTTTCCCTTCGGGCGTCAGCGTCACACCGGCGTTGCTGCGGCGGACGACTTTCGCCCCCAGGCAGTCCTCGACATTGCGGATGTTCTTGGTGAGCGCCGGCTGCGTCAGCAGCATGCGTTTGGCCGCGCGGCTGAAGCTGCGCTCTTCCACCAGCAAAATCAGCGCTTCCATTTGCTGAAGCGTGATGTTTTTTAATTGCTTATCCGTCATGACGGGCACCTTAACATAAATACAAGAGATCAACAAAGCCAAAAGTCCATCCGGGGTGTGCGACAAATTTGTGCAATAAAAATCATGCCGCAGCCCGGTGTTCCCAG
>CAZGDK010000071.1:0-15548 GCA_964525155.1 uncultured Smithella sp.
TCCTACTGGGGAATCGTTCAATGGTAGGACACCGGACTCTGACTCCGTCAATCAAGGTTCGAATCCTTGTTCCCCAGCCAATTAAAATCAATAACATACACAACAAAGCCATTTAAGACAAAACTTTGAATCCTGATTCTCTCCCCACCCTCTCCCCACTTTCGAATTTCAGGCATAAAAAAAGCGGATGCTTTCACACCCGCCAATTAATAATGTGGTTTTTGTAAAGTCCGTGACTGGCACGTTAGGAAATTACAGCCTCGACAAAATAAACTGATTCACAGAAACGCCTTCTTCCGCCGATCTTATGGCTAATTCTCTGTGTTTTTCAGCCGGTACCCGTAAAGTTAAATTCCCCTTAAATTTTTTCATTCCAAAGGGTTCGGGAATAGCCGCCCCTTCTTCTTTCAGCCAGTTAATAGATTCGTTTACGACAAACTCAATTTCCCGCAAAGCAGCGTTAACCGTTTTTCCATGAGCGGAAAGAGAAGGAAATTCCAAACAGCGGGCCACATGGCAGTTATCTTCCTCTGACCATTCAATCCGGTATGTGTATTTATCAACTTTATTTTCCATGTTGTGCCTCCATTTTTTCCATTGCCTTTTTAACCTCTTTTACTTGATACGGCTTAGCCATCTTTCCATCTTTTTGTAGATTAATTCTGGGATCACCTATCCAGGGAGTTTTAAAAATATGATGACTTCCCCTAATTCGCGGCTCCCCGAAATACCGGCGACAAATCGTGACCAAATCAGCAAATAAAACATTGTCAGGATTTTTCAAGGCGTCATCTTTCATGATCCGCATGATAGTATATGCGCTATCGCCTGTCAAGGCATTCTCTCTCTTTAATAAATGTCAATTCCCACCTTCTCCCCACTTTTTGATTATACGCATAAAAAAGACGGATTTTTTTACATACGCCCCGGCTTTATCTAAGCACATTATCAATTCTATCGGTGTCGCGTTTATTCACACACCAGCACAGTAATTACGAATTTTATTTAACTTTGCTTTGCCAATGCCTTTTATACTCAGCATTGTGTCATTTTTATTTAGCGCAATATTCTCTGGGAATTATCATTACCGTTGGAAACGTTTTTGGGGTTGGGACAATCACTTTTTCCGGTTTATTCTTTATCCTTCCAGAAGCCTCAGATATTCCTTTGCCGATTCGTAGCACACACCGGCAATAAAGTTGATAAACGGCTTGTCATCGCCCTTGTGGGTTTTGTTCAGGCTGTTCAGATAGTCACGCCGCAAGATCGGGGGAATGACGGCCACCGGATAACCTGCCTGCAATAGCGCCAGATTCATCAATAGACGCGCCGCCCTCCCGTTTCCGTCAATGAAGGGATGTATCGTTACAAGTTCCTTGTGGATGACTGCCGCAAATTTCACCGGGTGATGCTTTGACCTGTTATCGGGAATCGCAGCAATGAAGGACTTCATCAAATCCGGTATCTTTTCGGGTGACGGAGGGATAAAGTCCGTTCCGGTAATGATGACTTTCTGTTTGCGATATTTCCCCGCCTGATCTTCGTCAATCCGATAGTAAAACAGCCGATGCAGTTCTTTAACATTCGCTTCGGTAATATCCGAATGTTTCGCCAGCCGGAAAAGCAAGTCATACGCTTCCGAATGCCCCAACGCTTCCAGATGATCTTTCACCGGCTTGCCGCCAATGGTGATGCCGTCTTCCAGAACGATTTTTGTTTCCGTTTCCGTCAGAGAATTTCCTTCAAGGGCATTGCTGGAATAGGTCATGCCGATGCGGAAATATTCCCGAAGCTGTTTAAGCAGGTGCGCGTCAATCGGCCTGTGAGCGTCGATCTTGGCTTTTAAAAGGTCAATTTTTTCTAAGATGTCTTTCATCGTGTTCCTTTTTACCTGAACAAATCGGCATGTGTACCCGTCCGTTCAAAGATAATTCTGTTTTCGTCAATCCGGTAAATCAAAAGCCAATCGGGTTCAACATGACATTCCCGCCGGTCTTTGAAATTGCCAATCAGAAGATGGTCTCTGTGTTTGCGTTCCAATGGTATTTCGTCAATGAGGTTACGAATGATGGACTTGATATTTTCAGGGTCGCAACCGCGCTTAATCATCAGCTTCAAATCTTTTTCAAAGCGGTTCGTATAGACGGGTGTCCGCATTAAACACCCAATCGATTGAACATATCGTCAGCGTCTTTACATTCCACCAGCCCCTTGCCTTCATCGCTTTCATGAAACACGTTTAGGGTTTCTTCATTGGGAATCTCGACGGCAAACGGCAGGCCCCGGCGCATCTTTATTTGACGAAAGAAAATATTGATCGCCTCTGTTGTTGAAAGCCCCAAGTTTTTAAGGATTTCCTCAACCTCTATTTTTAATTCCCGCTCTGTCCGAGCGTTGATCTGTGCTGAACGCGCCATAATTTTTTAACCTCAATCATTTTTCACTATTGTATATCAACTGCTATACAATATCAAGAAGCTATTTTATGAAGGTCACCACTTGCGCGGCCTGTTCTTTTGGCGCAAGCGCCGCGCTTAAAGTGGATGCAGCTTCCCGGAATTTGCTTTCCGCTATGTGGCTGTAACGCTGTGTCATCTGATTTGTTTTGTGTACCAGCAACCGTTGGACAACATATAAATCTTGCCCCGCCTCAACCAGCCATGAAGCGTAACTATGACGGCAGGTGTGGAAACAAACCTTTAGACGCGGGTCGTCAATGCCCTCGTTCAGCTTCAATTCATCCACAGTGCGCTTGAATGTCAACGAACAAAGGTTCACTTTACCGTTACGGCCCTCGAAAATATAATCAGAAGGCTTTCCTTTTTCCCGGCTCTCCAGCATGGCCTTTGCCTGTTAGGTTAAAAAAGCATAACGGCTACCGGCTTTGGCGTCTCGTATCGTCAACGTGGCGCGTTCAAGGTCGGCATCCTGCCATGTCAAGGCTGTAATCTCCCCCCCCAGCGTAAGCCGCAATGCAGGGAAAGCAAGGTCATGTCGTGAACGTCGGCGCTTCTCTCTTTAAGTCTAGCAAGCAGCAAATCGGCTTTATCATGAGTTAAAAACCTCATCCGGCCATTGTCCGGCTTGGGAAACTTCACTTTTGACGTTGGATTTTCACCTTGAAAAACCTCAAGGCGTTTTGCTGTGTTGAATATCTGCCGAATAACGGAAAGCGCGTATTCAATCAAACGTGGCGATTGCTTGCCCGACGTCATATCACGCTTTAATTGCTCCAGATGGAAGGGCGAGATGTCTTTCATCGGCAAATGGCCCAAGTCAGGGGAAATCCAGATATTGAAAAGGCCCCCTTCACGCTCAACGGATTTTTCTTTTTTATTGGCTTTGGCAATCGGTAAGTATTGCTCATTGAAAAACGTCGATAGGGTAATGGCTTCCCGCACAAGGCGTTCTTGCTCTGCCTTAACAGCTTCCTTTCGAGCCTTTTCTTTTTTTCGTTGTTCGGATATGCGCGTCGGCGCTTCTTTCTTCCCATGGCGTGCGGCCCCTCGCAATCGCTCAAGGACAAGCGCCGCTTTTGCCTCTGTCCAGTTCTGAGCGTCTTCAGGGTCACATTCTGAAGCCCATCCGATTCTCTCTTCGGTCCGTTTGCCGTCCTTTTGGTATCGAATCGAAAAATAACGGTCAAACTCTACGCCATGTTTCCGCGCCGGATGTTCATATTATCGAACGCCCTTAAATTTTGTGCTCATCCATTTTACAGCTATGACGACTCCCTTTTGAAAAATCCGTTTACCACTCTCTGCCCACTTTTTGACAAAAACAGTGTTTTTTAAAATATGTCTTGGGAAACAAGACTATGAAAAAAGCTAATAATGTCAGGCGTATTATTTAGAAAAAGGAAATTATGGGAAGGTGCAAAAATCGGACTCTGACTCCGTCAATCAAGGTTCGAATCCTTGTTCCCCAGCCAATTAATTTCAGACCTAACTTAATGATTCTGCCTTTTTGCCGATATAAGAACTATTAGAGCAGGCGAGGCGTTCCTTCGTCAGTCACGTGTCAAACCCAAAGTGCCGGACTAAAAAATTCAGGATGGGAGGAAAGGATGAAAAAGGATGGTACTGGAATGCAAGACAATGGCAGAGTCGTTTCCACCGATCGCAGAAAGGAAAAACGGCTTACGGAGGAACATGAGCTGACCATATCGGTGCTTGCCTCGGGAGGGCGCAACCTGCCCAAAGACAAAATCATTCATACCGTCTGTAAGGACATATCGCCTAATGGAGCCAGAATTCAATCTCACAGTTTTCTGCCCGTGGAAACCCCCCTCACCGTAAAAGTGGCCTTGCATAATCCCCCCGAGTTCGTAACCGCCTTCGGCAAAGTAAAATGGATTAAAAGCCTTTTTGCCGATGAATTCTACGAAATCGGGCTGGAACTCATTCATGCTCCGAGCTGACGGATTCGGCGCGGCTCAGTTTTCAGCGCTCATACGCAAGCATTACAAACGCGCGGCTGGCGCCGGCGACTGAGGTTTGTGTCCTTGGGGTTCTGCTCCCGTCCTTCCCTTTCCGGACGGCAAGGATTAAGCGACGGGTTAAAGTAGATTCCGACGATCAAAAAAGCATCAAATACGATAGGTTGCCAGAAATCTTTCCTCGCGTGTTCTTTTGTCGAAGGCGTCAGTCTGGCTTTCACATAATCAACCTCCAATTCCATTTGAAGAAGATAATCGGCCACTTTATCGTAAAATGCCTTTTCCACCTCCCGGACATGCGCATCGACTGTATCGGCACAATCCTCCTGCCCGGCGATGTGCACTAAAAAATAATCTGTAAACCAGGCGGGCGTCGCATGAGATAATTCGGAAATGACGAAGGCGGCGATTTTAAACTTCAGATTTGACCGTTCATCGTCTTCGGATTTCATTTTGGCGACAAAAGATTCCCTGGCTGCTTCGTAATAGTTGATGAGACTGGCTTCCGGATGATTCTGATTATTCATTTTCATTCCCTCGCATTTTTGAAGACTCATGGCCCTGACAAACGGCATTTATTTCCTTCTCACGGCATAATAAATAGAAATTATTGCCTGTTGCGCTCCATTTTCATGCCTGCTTAGCGAATTTGCATTATTTATGCCAAGCGAACAAAACTATTTGTAATATTTCGGAACCATTCGGCAAAATAAAAAAATTTAAAAAAGTCCTCAAGAAATCCGGTCGATCATCCGATGGAAAAGTGTTGCCGTTGAAGAGCATAACCGTTGGATTCTTGCGTATCATTATTTTTTTTAAAAACCGTCACAGGAAAGACATCACACAAACGCCGTAAAGGAGACGTGACATGACAAAAATCAATACCGTCGAAAGCAGTCAACGGTTCTTGGAAGATAATAGTCTAAAAAATTCAATCACAACGGAACGCATGATTGACCAATTCCATCGGGAACAAGGCTACGGACGGGAGCATTCCGATTTTTTCAAACCAGAACGCACGGCCAAAGCAGCCGAATCCGGCCGAAGGTTTCGTCTGGGTGACAAGGTGAAAAATCATTACGGAAGACTGCTGACGGTCCTCGTTCAACTGGAAAACCTGGTTTACGTCAAGGAAGAAGTCCGCAATTACAACCCCAAAGACCTGATTATGATCGAAACATCCAGAGACACTTACCCGGTTTAGGTCCATTTATTCTCGAACATGCATGATATTCCTTTAAAACATTTTCTTATAATGTTCTGCGCCAATATCGCGCCAAAAAGCTTGAATTTCGGACACAAAACCGATATCATACGGCCCATCTTACTGATCTGACCCTAAAAAAAGCAAGCTTGACGAATACCCGCTGCCTTTCGGCAACTGGAGGATGGTTATTCATGACTGCAAGACCCACTTACGAAGATCTGGAACAAGAAATCCGCCTGCTTGAAAAAAAGGTATTCGATGCCGAGCGGCTTCAATCGGCGCTTCAGCAAAGTGAGGAAAAATACCGGCGGATCGCCGAAAATATCGCCGACGTAGTCTGGACCTCCGATTTGAATTGCAATTTGACCTTTATCAGCCCATCTGTAGAAAAGATGGTAGGCGAATCCATGGAAGCCCACATGAAACGCACCATGCAGGAGCGCTTCCCTCCGGATGCCCTTCATTACATTCTCACCGTCTTCTTTGAAGAACTGGAAAAAGAAAATGAGCCGGGAATAGACAAGAAGAGCCGGTCCCGTTTTATTGAATTGCAGCATTACCGGGCGGATGGATCCATTATGTGGGTCATGATGAATCTTTCCTTCATCCGGGATGAACGAGGCAAGCCGATAGGCGTGCAGGGCGTCACCCGTGACATCACTGAACGCAAACGTGCAGAGGAAGAACGAGAACAACTGATTGCGGAACTTCAGCAGGCCCTGTCGAAAATAAAGACATTGAGCGGCCTTTTGCCCATCTGCGCGTCCTGCAAAAAAATTCGCGACGATCATGGGTACTGGACACAGATCGAAACCTATATCCGGACGCACGCGGCCGTTGATTTCACGCACGGCATCTGCCCCGAATGCGCAAAGAAACTGTATCCGGCGTTTCATCGGGAGATCGAGCCGCCTCAATAAGATACGCTCAACTTTCCGGCCTTATTTTTTTTCCGCCAGCTTCGCCCAGGAATCCCTCAGCGCCACCACGCGGTTGAAAACAGGTTTGCCCGGCTGCGAATCCTTTTCATCGGCGCAGAAATAACCCAACCGTTCAAACTGATACTGCGCGCCCGGTTGGGCGTCCTTCAAATTAGCTTCCGCAAAACAGCCGTTCAACACCTTGAGGGAATCGGGGTTCAGATGCGGGAGAAACTCCGATTCGGCGGATGGATCGGGAATGCTGAATAAGCGGTCGTAGAGGCGCACTTCAGCGGGCACGGCATGCGCGGCGGAAACCCAGTGGATGACGCCCTGCACCTTGCGCCCGTCGGAAGGCGGCGCGTTGCGGGTCGCCGGATCGTAGCTGCAATGAATTTCCAACACCTCGCCTTTTTCATTTTTCACCAGACTTTCAAACTTGATGATATAGGCGTTGCGCAGGCGCACTTCCCGTCCGGGCGCCAGGCGGTTGTATTTTTTAGGCGGCTCTTCCATAAAGTCATCTCGCTCGATATAGAGCAAGCGGGAGAAAGGAACCTGGCGCGTCCCCAGTTCAGGGCGCTGCGGATGGTTGGCGCATTCAAAGTCTTCCGTCGCATTTTCCGGATAGTTGTCAATCACCACTTTCAGTGGATTCAAAACAGCCATCGCGCGCGGCGCGCGATCGTTTAAGTCTTCGCGGACGCAGTATTCCAGCAAGGCCACGTCAATGAGGTTGTCGTTTTTGGCGACGCCGATTTCGGCGCAGAATTTCCGGATAGCCTCCGGCGTATAGCCCCGGCGGCGCATTCCCGAAACAGTCGGCATGCGCGGATCATCCCAGCCCCGGACGTAATTTTTCTGCACCAGTTCGATCAGCCTGCGCTTACTGAGCACCGTGTAGCTGACACTCAGGCGGGCAAATTCAATCTGGCCGGGACGCGGCCCGGAAATCAGACGTTCAACAATCCAGTCATACAGCGGCCGGTTGTTTTCAAACTCCAGCGTGCAGATAGAATGCGTGATGTCTTCCAGCGCGTCGGACAGGCAATGAGCGAAATCGTACATCGGATAAATGATCCACTGATCGCCCGTACGGTAGTGCGGCTCGCGTTTGATGCGGTACAAGACCGGGTCGCGCATGACGATATTGGGCGCGGCCATGTCGATTTTCGCGCGTAGCGTGTGGCTGCCGTCGGCAAACTCCCCTGCCCGCATGCGGGCAAAAAGATCCAGATTTTCCTCCACGGAACGGTTGCGGTACGGGCTTTCCTTCCCCGGTTCGGTAAATGATCCGCGATATTCGCGCACCTGCTCGGAGTTGAGGTCGCAGACGTAGGCGTCGCCCCGCTTGATCATTTCGACGGCAAAGGCGTAAAGTTTTTCAAAATAGTCGGAGGCGTAAAACAGCCGGTCGCCCCAGTCAAACCCCAGCCAGCGCACATCGCGGATGATGGATTCCACATATTCCATGGATTCGCCCGCCGGGTCCGTATCGTCGAGCCGCAGATTGCAGGTGCCGTTATACTGTGCAGCCAGACCGAAGTTCAGGCACACGGATTTGGCGTGCCCGATGTGAATATAGCCGTTGGGCTCCGGCGGGAAACGGGTGGCGACACGCGTATGTTTGCCGGTGCGCAGATGGTCGTCAATGATGTCGCGGATAAAATCCGTCGGGGCGGGGGGGGCTGGTTGTTCCATGGAAAACTCCTTGTTCAATATATTCTTTTGCCGGAAGGCGAACCTTCCGATATGTTCGAAGAGGCTGTGTCAGAAAAAATGAAGCGTTGCTTTAGGGCATATGCGGCACAACCTGGACCGGCGCAGAAAACGCCGCCCGGAGAGATGACTATAAAGAAAATCGGCTTGTTGTCAATGTCTTATTCCAGTTTCATTTTCCGGCGTCCAGCATTTAACTTCATCTTCCTCCGTTTGAAAAAAAAGTGAAGGGCGCCATATTGGAGCGTTGGAATAAAATCAACTTGACACTAAGTTCCCATCTTCTATATACAAATCCTAAAAATGCATCTTACATAAAATCAAGGACTTTTATAAGAAATGCCATGAGAGATTTCAACACCGTTGAACTGGCAAGAAAAATCAGGCTCCACGCCCTGAGAATGACAAGCCTCGGGGGCAGCGCGCATATCGGGCCCATTTTGTCCATGGCCGATCTGGTCGCGGTCCTGTACGGGAAAATTCTCAATGTTGACCCGAATAATCCGAAATGGGACAAACGCGATCGGTTTATCCTGAGCAAAGGCCATGCCGGCGCCGGTATTTATGCCGCCCTGGCTGAAACCGGTTTTATGCCAGTCGCAAAACTCGACACCCATTACCAAAACGGTTCTGACCTGTGCGGACACGTTTCGCACAAAGGAATCCCCGGAGTGGAACTTTCCACCGGCTCGCTGGGACATGGCCTCTCCGTGGCGACGGGCATGGCCTACACGGCGAAACTTGATTCAAAAAACCATAAGATATACGCACTGCTTGGCGACGGGGAGCATGATGAAGGCTCTACCTGGGAAGCCATCCTTTTTGCGGCGCATCACGGTTTGGACAATCTTGTCGCCATCGTGGATTACAATAAAATGCAGAGCCTGACGACCGTGGAAAAAACTCTCAATCTTGAACCTTTCAGTCGGAAGTGGATGGACTTTGGCTGGGCCGTGAAAGAAATAAACGGCCATGACCATGAAGCGATCATCGGCGCCTGTCTTGAGTTACCTTTTACTAAGAGCAAGCCGAGCTGTATCATCGCCCACACAATAAAAGGAAAAGGCGTGAGTTTCATGGAAAACAATATTCTATGGCATTACATGACGGCGCAAGGTGACGTCTATGAAATGGCAAAAAAAGAGCTGGAGTCCGGCCTATGAGATTGAGAGATGTCAGCATCGCCGCGCTTTACGCTCTGGCCGAAAAGGATGAACGCATCGTCGTCATGACCGGCGACCTCGGATTTACCATTCTTGACCCCTTTATAAACAACCTGCCGAAACAGTACATCAACGCCGGCATCGCCGAGCAGAATATGGCCGGAATGGCCGCGGGTCTTGCTCTTGAAGGAAAGATCGTATTCATATATTCGATCGCCAACTTTCCCACGTTTCGCTGTCTGGAGCAAATACGCAACGATATCTGTTATCACGAGCTCAACGTGAACATCCTCGCTTCAGGATGCGGACTCACCTACGGCCAACTCGGAATGACGCACCACGCCACCGAAGACCTGGCCATTCTCAGAGCGCTTCCAGAAATGACGGTGATCGCCCCGGGTGACGAATGGGAATGCATGGAAGCCACAAAAGCGCTGGTTGATAAAAAAGGACCCGGGTATCTCCGTTTCGACATATCGACCGCCGGCAACACGCAAAAGCCGGGCGAAGTATTTCAGATCGGCAGGGCGCGGAGGATCAGGGAAGGATTCGATATCACGCTTCTTTCAACCGGCGGAATGCTCATTGTGGCGTTAAATGCCGCAGATATGCTGCAAAAGAAAGGCATAGAGTGCAGGGTTGTCAGTTTTCATTCCATCAAACCTTTTGAACCTGACGAAATTTTGCTTGCCGCCCGCGAAACAGGCGGCATGGTCACCCTTGAGGAACATACGGTAGACGGTGGATTTGGCGGGCTCGTTTCCGAGGTTCTGATGGACCACGGCATCATGCCTAAGACATTTTACCGTGTAGGTTTAAGAGACGGGTTCACCGCTATTGTCGGCGACCAGCAATACCTCCGAAAACGTTATAAAATAGACGAGGAGTCGATCGTCGGAAAAGTCGGCGAGCTGCTCGGGAAATAAGACTTTAATCATATTATTGATGAACTACCGCCGCAGGTTTTCGATGACCGTAGCGACGCCCAGTCCCCCGCCGCAGCAGGAGCTGAAAATGCCGTAGCGTCCGCCTGTGCGGATCAGCTCGCGCAGAGCAAATATGCAAATCCGTCCGCCGGACGCGCCGTTGGGATGGCCAAAGGCAATGGCCCCGCCGTTGGGATTCCATTTTTCTTCCCAAGCGATTTTTTCTCCCGTCTGCTTTTCCACTTCCTTAATCACGGCGAGATTCTGAACGGCAAACGCCTCGTTGCATTCAAACACGTCGACATCGGCCACTTTGAGGCCGGCCCGCTTCATGGCTTTCGGCATCGCGTAGCCCGGCGCAATCCCCATGATACGCGGGTCGCAGCCGCAGTCCGCGCCGCCAAGCCACCGGGCCATCGGATCATAGCCCAGTTCTTTGGCCCTCTGGCGGGTCATCATCAGAACAAACGCGCTGCCGTCATTGCGACCGGAAGCGTTCCCGGCGGTGACGGTTCCGTCTTCCTTGAAGGCGGGCTTCAGGGCGCTCAGGGCTTCCAGGGTGGTGCTTCTTGGGTGTTCATCTTCTTTAAATACGATCGGTTCTTTTTTCTTTCCTTGTGGGATCGCAACCGGAATAATTTCATCTTTAAAGTATCCCGCGTCCATGGCACGCCGGGCCAGCGTCTGGCTTCTATACGCAAACTGATCTTGAGCGGCGCGGGGAATCGCATACATTTCCTGAAGCGTCTCTGCCGTAACCCCCATGTTGGTATCGCCTTCTTCGGAATCCGGCGACAAAGAAGGTTCAAACGCTTTGGGAGCGATAAACCGGTAGGGCTGGAAGCTTGTCGAAAACTTCACCGTGCACTGGCTCCACGATTCCATGCCGCCGGCAATGACGATATCCGCCTGGTTGCACAGAATTTTCCAGGCCGCGTGATTGATGGAATCAATGCCCGACCCGCACTGCATTTCCACAAAACTGGCGGAGGTTTCATAGGGAAGGCCCGCATAGAGCGACGCCCAGCGCGCGGGATTGATGGCGCGCGAACAGTGCCAGCCCGCGCCCAGAATCACCGAATCCACATGCGCTTTATTCGAGATTTTCGTTTTCTCCAGAAGCCCCCGGATGCCGATGCCGCCCAGCTCTTCCGCCGTAATATCGCGCAGCGCGCCGCCCATTTTCCCAAACGCGGTGCGCACGCCATCCACAAAGACAACTTCCCTTTCGGTCATTTATTCCTCCGTGATTTATTCCTGTTCAACTTCCAACGCCCACCTTCAGACCGGATTGCAAAATCAGACTCTGCAATTTTTTGATGCGTTTTTCGCCGGGTGATTTTCCGGAACAGTACGCATAAGCTATCCCCAGTTGTTCACTTTTGGATTTGCCGCCTTCGTGATACGGAAGCAGCGATATTTTCTCCGCGCCGATCTCAACACCCAAACGCGCGACCTCTTGAATATGGCGTTCGGAATCATTAAATCCGGCAATCAGCGGTATCCGCAGCCAAATCCGGCTTTGGCTTGCCGCCTTGCGCAAATTCGCAAGAATGCGGGCGTTGGGAACGCCTGTCGTCTTTGCGTGCCGTTTTGAATCCAGATGCTTGATGTCAAAAAGCACCAGATCGACGCATTTTAAGACCCGCTCCAGATCAGCCGAAGACCCCGCCCCCGCGGTTTCCAGCGCCGTATGCATGCCTTCTTTTTTGCAGGCCTCCAGAAGCAGACGCGCAAAGACGGGCTGCGCCAGCGGCTCGCCGCCGGAAAGCGTCACGCCGCCTCCGGAATTGGCGTAAAAAAGACGGTCCTGTAAAATTTCATCCATCACCGTCCCGACGGTCATGTACGTTCCACAGGATTTGAGCGCATCGTAGTGGCAGTATTCAACGCACCGCAGGCACAAATTGCATTTTTGCCGGTCAATTTTCCGCCCTCCTTTTTTTGTGATGACAATGGCCTTTTGCGGACAAACCGCTGCACAGGCCCCGCAGGCCCGGCAGTTGACATCCCGCATCAGAAGCTCGGGAGCAAAACGTTGCGATTCGGGATTGGAGCACCACGGGCAGGAAAGCGGACAGCCCTTAAGAAAAACGGTTGTGCGAATGCCCGGCCCGTCATGGACGCTGAATTTCTGGATGTTGAAAACAAGTCCTTGCATGCCCGTCATTGAAATTGATCTACCTCTCAAAATTATTACGAATACTTTTCCGGCAATAAAAAACCAAATGGCGTTTTTCAGATATAGTAAATGTTGTCATACCGGCGAAAGCCGGTATCCAGAAGTCAACACCATCTTACCGCCATTGGCTTTAATAACAGATAGAAACACATTAATTTTCTGGATTCCGGATCGCGCTTCGCTTGTCCGGAATGACGGTCGTGAAAATATGACACCCTTTCTTCCCTGCGATGAAACTCTATTTCAAGTCTCGCTCCGATCGGACGATGATGTTCCTGATGAAAAGTATTCACATGAACGCCTCTTCATCCTTTAATCTCCAAAACCCCGAAGGGGTTTAACGTTTATAGAACATTTCATTAATCGTTCGACCCCGACGGGGTCGCAGATCTTTTTTCCGCCTTTTCTATAAATGTTTTATCCCTTCGGGATACAAAACCCAAACCCGCCGGTGTTCCATCCGGTGCGCGCGTCTTCATCGACATTATCCCTTCGGGAGACACTGGCCATTCCTTCATCGTCCGGCTTTGGCGCAGCTCTTTATTTCAAACTCTGCTCCGTTCTGGCGATGATGTGATCCTGCAGCCCGCTGGACAGATCGACAAAATAGGCGCTGAATCCCGCGACTCTCACAATCAGATCGCTGTATTTCTCGGGCCTGGCTTTGGCCGCCTGCAAGGTCTGCTTATCCACTACATTGAATTGAATGTGGGGAATATTGAGCTCCTTCCAGGTTTTGAGATAGCCCAGAAACGCCGGTTTTAAATCGTCTTCAAAAAATTTGGGCAGGAATTTCTGATTAAGCAGATGATTGAACGTATTCACCGTACTGATCTTGGAGACGGATTTCAAAACCGCCGTGGGGCCTTTCTTGTCGCGTCCCGGCGCGGGCGCGAGCGTCGAGTCCGCAAACGGCTCTCCGTCGAGTCGCCCGTCGGGCGTCGCGGGCGTATCCGCGGCCAGACCATATGTGGCGGACACGGCGCTGCCGTCGCCCCGATGGGAAAGGCCGAAGCGGTCTTTCACACTTTCCATCGCCGCTTCGCCGCGCGCCTGAACCTCACAGGCGATGATATCCGCATAGTCGTCGTCATTGCCGAACTTGGGCGCATTCAGGCACGCAGCCCGGATGTCTTCACGGCCTGCCCAGTTTTTATCCATGATGGCGACCAATTCGGGCAAGGTGACTTTCTTATCATCAAAAACGACTTTTTTGATCGCCGTAACGGCGTCGGCCACATTCGTCCCGCCGATCACCTGCGAGAAATGATGCAGCATGGAGTTGTACACCCACTTGCGGCAGTCCTGACCACGTTCGATGCAGCCGTCGAGCGTCGCGGAGTAAAAGGGGCGCGGCGCATACTGCATCAGCAGTTCATTATTGATCCGTTCCAGCGCTTCGATCTTGCCCATGAAGAACCGGACCTGTTCGGCATAAGCGTCCACCACGTCCTGCCAGCTTTTAAACGTCGCCGGGTCCGGCGTTTTCGCCCCGTGCTGCTCGCCGGTTTTCGGATTCACGCCCCCGTGCAGCGCCCACCATAGGCACTTGGGCAGTACAAAATAGCCCACCGACCGCCGCACCACGTTCTTCCCCGGAATTTCGATATAGACGCAGCCGGTCACGGCGTACTGACGGGCGTCTTGCGGCGATACCCCCCAGCGCTCGAACAATGGAATAAGAGCGTCATCGTTGAACAGCGACGGATAACCGATGCCGGTTTTGATGACGTCGGCCGCTTTGGAATACACGTCATCCGGCGTTTTGTCATGCATGCGCAAAACGATGCTCGGCTCGATGATTTTCAGCGACCTGGCCGCCTCCATCGTCAGATACGTCAGATCGTTGGTGACGTCCCTGCCGTTTTCGTCCGTACCGCCGATCGTCACGGCCTGAAGGGAGGCCACGCCGCCGTAGACGGAGCTTACCGTGGGCGAATACACCAGCCCCAATTCGTTTAGCTTGATCCACAACAGCTGCAGGATGCCCAGCGTTTCGTCTTGGGTGATCCGGCCTTCGTTCAGGTCTTTTTCGTAATAAGGTCCGAAGAGCTGGTCGATGCGGATGCCGATGCCCAGCGTGGAATATTCCAGATAGCGCACCAGATGGATGAAATAGAAAAACTGAACGGCTTCAATAAATGTACGCGGCGGTTGCTCGGGCACCCGTTCGCAGGTGGCGGCGATTTCTGTAAGAATCTTTTTGCGCGCCGCGTTTTTCTGGCGGGCGGCGGATTTCCGGGCCAGCGCCGCATAGCGCCCGGCGAAGCTGATGACCGCCTCCAGAGAGATGATTGCCGCATGAAGAAAATCCTTTTGCTCGACATAGTCGCCGGGGATCTCCCGGTCGATTTGCGCCAGCTTCTCCCGGATTTCTTCAATGAGGCCGCTTAGCCCCAGTTTGAAGAGCTTTTCGTAATTGGGAATGCCCAGTTCGGACAGCTGACTCCAGAGGAACGTCCCTTCATACGTCCAGTATTTTTTCAAATCCTCCGGAATGACGGCCTGATGTCGGTCGCTTACGGCCCTGCCCTTCCAGTACTCGCAAAGTTTTTTCAACTCGCGCCGTCCCGCGGCATCCAGAAGCGTTTTCCCCGCGGCGCTTTGCGCCAGCCGCAAGGGCGATTTCCAGTTCTGCTCGATGGGATGGAAAATGCCGTTGGGATCCGCCGTCTGATACCCGACAATCCGTTCGTAATCACGGATGAAGATGCCCATCTTGCCCAGAATATTGGCCAGCGCCTTGGCCCTTCTCATGACCATGGGTTGCCCGTCCGTCTCCTGATAAGATTCGGTCATCAGCCGCGAGCGCTGCAAATCCAGGCGGATTTCCGGCCGGAACATGCCCCGTTTGGAATCATCGTCGGCGTTGCCGCGCTTGATGTTGCGGATGGCGCGGCTCACGACTTTCTTGCGCAGTTTTTCCGGCGCGATCGTTTGACTCTGCATTCTATTCCTCCTTTGATGTTTGTGGATATCAACCCAATCGTCAC
>CAZGDK010000072.1:0-13359 GCA_964525155.1 uncultured Smithella sp.
GGAAACCAGTCGGGAATTTCCCCGACGATGTCGCAGGCCGACTCGACCTTGCAGCGCGTCACCTTGCGAAAGCCCGCCTCGCCTTTGACCGCCCGCTTCCAGGTTTTCTCAAACGTGCAGCCCAGCGGCGTTGCCGCGCCGTAGCCGACTACAAATACTCTGCGATTTAACGGTGCCTTCATCAATTATCCTATTCTTTGTAAAACAATGCAGGAGTTGCATCCGCCGAAACCGAAGGCGTTTTTCAACACGAACCCCTGCTGCAACGACCGGCTGGCATTCGCAACACAATCCAGGGAAATGGCCGGGTCCTCTTCATAATTAATGGTCGGAAGCAGGGTGTCTTTGAGCATCCCCTCCATCGCCAGAATGCTTTCAATGGCGGACGACGCCCCCATGGCATGCCCCATTTGCGATTTGTTGGCGGAAGCGGGAGGATTTTTTTTCCCGAAAATATTGGCCAGCGCATCCACTTCCACTTTATCGCCGATTTTCGTCGATGTGGCATGCGCGTTGATGGCGCTGATGTCCTCAGGCTGCAACCGCGCGGACGTCAGGGCCAGTTCAATGCATCTTTGAACCGTCGTCAGATTCGGGGCCACAAAGTGGCTGGCATCCGAAGTCATAGCCGTTCCGGCCAGGGCGATTTTTGCTTTTAATCCGTGCGCCCGCGCAAAATCGTCCGACGCCAGAATGATGCACCCGGCCCCCTCGGAAACCACAAAGCCCCGTCGATGCAGAGAAAAAGGCCGGCTGGTTTTTTCAGGAGGTTCAGCCGGCTGGCCCTCTTTGGGCCGGTAGGCGCCGTTCATCGTGACGAATCCCGCGAGGATTGGCGCAACCAGGGGAAAATCCACGGCCCCGGCAATGACCACATCGGCCATATTTTGTTTCAGCAGCATGTCGCCTACAATCATGGACGTTACGCCGGTTGCGCAAGCTGTGATCGTAGAGCAGATCGGCCCCGTAGCTTTGGTCAGAATCGATACTTTGCCGCCCACCATATTGATGCAGGAATTTGGGTTGGCAAACGGATGCGGCAGCTTTTTTTCGGCAATCAGTTGGCGGTCGGCATGCAGGATCGCATCGAGTCCGCCCACGGCGGAGCTGAATGTAATCGCGACGCGCGGAGCAATCTCCTTCGTGATGTCCACGCCGCTTTTTTTGAGCGCGCGATGAACGACCAGAAGCGCATATTTGAAAATCGGCGAGGTCCAGTGCGCCATCTCCCTGGGTTGTAAAAAAGGATAGGGTTTGACATCCACATCGGGCACCTGGCCTGCCACCTGCACGGGAAAATCCGGAGCCGCCTTGATGCGCGTCAAAGGCCCGATGCCGCTTTCCCCCGCCAACGCCCGCCGCCACTGACCGTCCAGTTCCGTACCCAGCGAGGACACCGCATCATATCCCAAAATCAGTGTTTTTCCAGACACCTGCAAAATTCTCTTTTCATCCCGTATTAAGACCCCGGAGGCCTTCGTGTTTTCACGAGCGGCCATCATGCAAGAGCTTGCCAAAAATTTCAATTATAATTTTTACTTCACGGAAAAAGAGAAGAGGGGCAAAAGAACCTTTGCCCCTCTTCTCTTTTTTATTTCACCCAACAGGCTAACAGTCTACAGTCTATGAGCCTATCTTTACCACGGAATCAGCCGGTAGAGCTTGGCGAACATTTCGTAAACTTCAATCCATTTTTGCAAATCCTGCGTCGTGTTCATGTGGGCGCGCTTGTTCACCATAATCCAGCTCATGTGCGCCGCGCCGTCCTTGCAGGTTTTGCAGTCACGGGTGGCCGACGTGCAGCAGCGGTGAACGGTCTTCAAATCCGCCGCCCAGCGGTAGAAATGAATCAACCGGCGCACGGCGGGCTTCCGATGATCAAGCGATTCCGTCACCGACGGACATTCCATCCAACCGAACTTGCGCCCCAGCATCTCGCCGGTCGTGATGACCTGATGGTAATACTTGCTGGAGATGACCGCGTTCGGATAGCCGTCAAGCATGTCGTCCATCTCAAAGCGCAGATCGCGCAGTTCTTCGGGCTTCCAGGAAAATCCGTCCACGCCTTCATCATTGGAAAGAAGCTGCATATGAACTTTCAAACCGTTGTCGGCAATGCGCTTGATGACCGGCTCGATCTTTCCCACCTGTTTGGGGGTGATGGTATAAAGATAATAGGTGTAAGGATCGCCTTCGTAATTTTTGCTGGATATGGCAAAGGTGTCTTTTCCGCGCAGAATTTTTTCATCCTCGCCGCCGCCCCAAAGCGAAATACCCACCATCATGTCGGGGAAACGGTCGCGCGATACTTTAATGAGGCCGTTGGTCGCGCAGTACGTCGGGATTCTTTTATAGAAAGCTTCCAGACGGTCCATGCAAAGCGTCGGCTCGCCGCCGATGAGAATCGCCAGATTCACGCCGCGTTCCTTTTCTTTATCGATAAAGGATTCCCATTTTTGAATATCCATCTCTTCGGTGACATGATGTTCGCCGGAAGAGAAGAAGAAACACCCTTTGCAGCGCAGATTGCAGCGGTTGGTCAAATCGTATATGGAACTGCGGATATGGAGTCTGGCAATGCGCCGGTAGCGCTCACGCCATTCGTTATCCAACAGGGAACTGATTGTTTTCATGACTTCTTCCTTATTGAGGTCAGATTTCGTTCATCGTATGCTTCAGCGGGCCGGAGGAGGCGGCTCTATAATCTCATCACAGAGGTTGACGCCTTTTTCATATCCCATAACCCAGACGGCCAGATAGGTATCGACATAATCCAGCCACGATTTAAACGTTTCGGGCGTGTTGACATGCCGGTAAAGCCTGGCGGTCACCACCGCGGACCCTGCGGCATAATGGCGGCAGTCGGAGCAATCCGTGTCCGGCACGCAGCAGGCCGCCTGCCGGTCCCAGTTCAGGTCTGTCCGGTACTGGCGAAACGAACGCCCCAGACCGATATCCTGCGAGGGATTGCAGCGCGGATATGAACAGCTGTATAAATCATGCAGCCCCAGAAGCGACGTGTGCGCCACAGCGTTATAAAAAGAAAATAAAACGTTGTCGGGATACTCACGCAGCAAGGTAATCATCGACTGGCGGGTTTGCGCCAGCGACGCGGGATGATGGCTGAGCGGGCCCTGGTACCCAATCGGAGACGAAAAGACATTAAAGGTCAGTTTGCAGTTATGCGCCGCAAGCTCGGCGGCCACTTCATGGGCTTCTTCGATGTTTTCCCGCGTATAGGTGTAAACAAAAACCGCGCGCGGATCGTTTTCGTAGTTTTCAATCTGCTTTTTCAACAGATGCCTGGCCTTGCGGACGCGCTCGCTGGTCTGATCGTTGCCCCAGACGGAAATATGAATTTTGTAGCCGACGGATTCTGGAATCTTCTTGAAGCCGTTCGTGGCGATGCTGCCCAGGGGCATTTCGTCGTAGCAGACCTCCAGAAGCTCCGGAACCAGCGACGGCTCCGCGCCCGCCAGCACCACATAGGTGATGCCGCGATCTTTTTCCGAGCGCATCAGATTGCGCCAGTCTTCGGGGTTGCGGTTTTCAACGGCAAACTGCTTGTCGCCTTCATAATAGTAGCAGCCGTCGCAGCGGATATTGCAGCGGTTGGTCATATCGTAGGTCGATTCCCGAAGAAAGAAATACTGACGGACTTTTTCAAAGCGGCCCTTGATGGCCGGATCAGCCAGCAGTTCGGAAAATTTGGGCCTGGACGGATCGGACTTTATCTTCGGATTCGCTCGCATAGGAATTGCTTTTCGCCTTAGTGTTTTGTAGCCAGTTTTTCTTCGATGTATTCACAGATCAGACGCACGGTCTTCAATTTGGGATAATCGTCTTCATCAATCACAATTTTATACTCATCCTGCAGCACCAGCGCGATGGTTGCCAGATCCATGCTGTCAATCCCCAGTTCGTCCACCAGATCCATGTCCGGATTGAACGTTTCCGCCGTGACATCTTCCAGCTTTAATTCTCCAATGATGATTTCCGCTACATGTTGAATAATGCCTTGGGTATCTTTGATTTCAGGCATTCCATCCTCCTTTAAACTTTTTTATCTCTGTCCTCTTTGGGCACGGCCACCATGCCGCTGCAAACAAGGTTTTCTCCGACGGTGACTTTAAAACTGTACACCCGCTCCCCCTCAGAAATCTGTTTATTCAAACGAATATCCAGCTTCTCGCCGGGTCTTACAGGAAAGGTAAACCGCACCCGTTTGAGTGAAACAAGCCGGCCATCCTCGCCCATTGACCGGACATCCCGCAAAATGGCCGAATACACGGCCTGAAGGATCGCAATGCCCGGCAGGATCGGCTCGCCGGGGAAATGTCCGGTAAACCACGGGGACCCGGGAGGCGCCAGGGCTTCCGCATCGAGCTCGTTTGGCCCTACCACCTTGACTTCTTTGAGCAATTGCCACGGGTCCATTAATATTTCCCCTCGTCGATCAACACTGAATTCATCCTGGCCTCAAGGGTGCAAATGTATATCATCGTTTGGTTTTTCAATCAAAATTTTTTTTGTCGGTCAACCATTAATTTCAGGTTTTCCGTCAACTAGCGGCCGTGTCAGAAGGTCTTGTCCGATAAGTTCTTCAAGCCCCACGACCTGCAACCCCTTCTTCCCGAGGCCGATAAAAATTTTTTCCAGTTCCTGCAGCAATTTTCGGTTCCCGTCGTCATTTCGCGCTGGAACATCGTGCAACACAATAATGTCATCCGCCTTCACTTTTTTCAGGATGCGGGCGGACAGATGTTGTATCCGTCTGTTTCCGGCGTCACGCGCGCGGCAGCTGAACGTCACGCAAACCATGTCCAGTTTGTTCAAGACAGGATGCAGGCGGGGATTAATAATGCCGACCGGAGGGCGGAAGGCTCTGGTTTGAACACCCAGCGCGCTCAACATCATCTGAGCTTCGGCAATCTCCCGGTAAAGCGTCTTGCCGCTTTTCAGCATCAAAAACGGAAAGTGGCTGTACGAATGGTTGCCGATGCCGTGCCCGCGGGCCAGTATATCCGCGACGATCTCCGGATGCTTTTGGGCGTTGACGCCCGACACAAAGAAAGTCGCCCGGGCCTGATGACGGTCCAGAAGATCACAAACCAGCTTTGTCGTAAGCGGAGACGGACCGTCGTCAAACGTCACGGCCACACAGCGACGGCCGGTTCTGCCGCGGGAAATCACCGGACCGAAAAAATTGAACTGCGGGAAAAAACAGGCGCTCACGCACAAAACGACGAACAGCAAAAAGACGAGGGCGGAAAGCCACGGCTCAATAAAAGAAACCACCGCGCCGATCACAAGCGCGGCCGCGCCCGTGACATGCGCGGGAGACAAACGAGGTTTGGGGTTGTTCATGGACAACAGAACCTTTCCGTTGTCAGGTGATGAGATGTTCCCACAAAGGCCCCGTATGTCCGCGATCATAGAGTCTGGGCAAAATTCGCGTGGCCTTGCTCTCACCCGCGCCGATCAGCCAGTTTAACCGGCCGTCGGCATGTGCTTCCACCCGCTTCACTATTTCCACATCGGAAATAAAAGGCGAGCGGTAGAAAACCGGTTCAAGAAGATTCTGTGTTGCACTGATCTGGCCTTCACGAAGCGCGGTTTCATACAGCGCCGTGTGCGGATAAATGCGGATGCCGCAGAAAAAGAAAAATACCGCCTTTTCCAACCGGTCAACTCCGGTCAACGTTTCTTTCAGCGTTTCTTCGCACTCGCCGGGGCCGCCCAGAAGAAAATAGTGGGCGATATACAGGCCCGCCGCAAGCACACTGGCATGCGCCTGAAAGACATCATTGCGGCTGAAAGGCTTTTGCAAGTTTTTCAGCATGGCATCGCACATCGATTCCGTTCCGAATTCGACATGCGAAAGCCCCGCATCGGCAAGCTTTTGATAATAATCGGCAGGCGGAACGGTCGGCGCGAAAAAACCGCCCCAGGGAATCGAAAGGCGGGCATCGAGAAGCGCTTCGGCCACACGTACGCTGTGCTCGTAACTGGCGTTGAACGCCGAGTCGGTCATGAAAATATACTTGGCCCCGGCGCTTTCCAGTTCTTTGGCCTGCCTGGCGATTTCCGCCGGTTCGAAAAACCGCATCTTACGGCCTTCAATGTGGGGATAGGTGCAGTAGCTGCATCGAAAGGGACAGCCTCGCTTGGTTTGCAAATTGAGCATGCCCCCGTAAGACAGGTAATAGCGGGTATGCGGCGCGGCCGGATCAAACTCTCGACGCATCTGGCCGTCCCATGCCCGGTAAGAAACCGATGAAGTATTTTTCGTGATAATACCCGGCAGGGATGAAACGTCCGCGCCGGTTTCCAGCGCCGCGAGCAGTTGAGGAAACCGTTCCCCTTCCCCCGCAATACCGTAATCGGCATCCAGGGCGCGGAAAAATTCCAGCGGAAATATCGTGTAACCGCTGCCGCCCAGAATCAGCGTCGCACGGGAGTGTTGTCGAATCGCGCCCACCAGACCCTGATAGTCGGACAAAAAGCCGCGGCTGTTGATGGTGTCGGTATTGTCGATATTGCGGATGGAGAGGCCGATATAATCGGGAGCGTATTGCCGGACCGCTTCTCCCAGAGCTGCGACGGATGAAAAATCATTCATATCCAGAATTCTTGTTTCAAACCGGGGCTTAAGGGCGCCGGCCAGATAATCAAGCCCCAGAGGATACACGGGATAGGGCTTTTTCATCATGTTGGCGGAGATCAGCAATACTTTCTTCATGAAAAACTCGCGCTCGCAGTCGAATGGAAGACGATAAAGATAACCATGGGCATTTCTTCGTTAGACTTTGGGCTTTCTCGCCTGCGCGATGTACATGGCCAAGGCGCGCACCGACGCGAATACTTTGGCGCCCAGTTCCTTGTTTTCAATTTTAACGCCGTAATCTTTTTCAATCATCATGACCAGCTCCAGCACATCGATGGAATCAATGCCGGTATCGCCGCCCACCAGTTGATCGTCGTCCTTGATGTCGTCGGGGGTGACATCCATCAACCCCAGCGTTGTTATGATTTTCCCTTTTAACTCACCGATTAATTCATCTACTGTACTCATGGACCACCTCAATATAAATTGTTTATTGCTTTGCGCACGCGCCGTTGCCGGTCACTTTTTGAATATCGTCGCCGAGAATTTTTTCCAGCATAAGCCGGACCAGCCATCGGAGAAACGCCACAAAATATTTTTTCCCCGCCATTTTGATGCCGATGATAAATATAATTGTGGAGATCGCATAGATCAAGGGGCCTCCGACAATGGCAACCATGGGCTTTTTCATCCAAGCCGCGATAAAACCCATTGCGATAACAGCCGGCAATCCGATGACATAACTGAATGCAATCAGACTGATGCCGATGATGATGGTTGGAGTCGGCTTTTCCCGGATCGCCGTCAGATCAGCCTTTTCCTGTATCGCCTCCCGGCAAAATTTTTTTTCGGCAAAATAGAGCGCCGTCTTCTTGATCATGTTCAAAATCTTCCCGAGCCACCGTCCTCATCGAAAATTGGGCGATATTAGCGCCAACAGGAAAAGATTTTCAATGTTTTTTTCCATATTACTAAAAACACAATCGTGCGGCGTCTGCGGCGCGCTTACCTTGTCATGATGCCGCCTGTGGAATACTTCGAACGGTTCGGATAATCCCGGTAGGCAATATCCTTGAATATACCGGTTCTGGCCTGCCCGACCGTGTAAATCAATTCGTCATCCACATAAACCCGACCGTCACCGATCACAACAGACGCCCCCGAATCCTTCAGTTGCGAATAACGCCGCACATCAATTTCATACCGGACGCACTTGTTAAAGGGGCGAATCTGTCCATTAAAGAATACTTCACCGCAACCCAGCGCCCGGCCCGTTCCCAAAGCCCCCCGCCAGACACAGAAAAACCCCAAGAGCTGCCAGATCGCATCCACCCCCAGACAACCGGGCTGCACCGGATCTCCCAAAAAATGGCATTGAAAATACCAGGCATCCAATCGAACATCCTGCTCGGCGATGATTTTGCCGCTATTGCCGGAACTTTCAATACATGTAATGCGATCCATCATTAAAAAAGGAGGCGCAGGCAGACGGGCTTGCATCTCAGAGGGCGGATCGGAAATCAGCGTGCCATGAGAAAAGGCCAGTATTTCCTCAAAATTAAACGAGTTCTTCCGTAAAAATTCCTGATAAGTCATCATGATTTATTCTCTTTTCATGGGATGGGCATACTTGCCGTCCCCGAGTAAACAATTTGGAAATCCGACCCCGCTTGGGCGTCTGAATCGGCTAAAAGGCCAAAATCACAAGCGTTTGAAGTCCCTATAAGAGAATCCGCAATTTGTCAAAAGAAAAACGTCAAGAAATTATGGCATGAACGGCAAAATTCGGATATAAAGCCTTCCCAATAAATTATAAAAAAAGGAAAAGAACATGAACAGAGCAGCCCTTCACAAAATCAGTTACGGATTGTACATTGTTACCTCCGGTCAGGACGGAAAATTTAACGGACAAATCGCGAATTCCATCATCCAGGTTGCATCCAGACCCGCCACCGTGGCGGTTTGCATCAATAAAGAGAATTACACGCACGAATTGATCAAAGCCAGCCGCAAATTTTCGATTTCCATTTTATCGGAAGCGGCGCCCATGACCTTCATCGGCCTGTTCGGCTTTAAAAGCGGACGCGTTGTGGACAAGTTAAAAGAAACAAAAACCAAAGCCGGCACGACGGGCGTTCCCATCATTCTGGATTATTCCCTGGGCTTTATTGAAACGGAGTTGGAAAGCGAACTTGATTGCGGCACGCACACGATTTTTGTCGGCCGCGTCGTTGAAGCGGATGTGACAGGCGAAGGCGAACCGATGACCTACGCTTATTATCAGAATGTCAAGGGAGGCAAATCACCCAAAACAGCTCCGACCTACGATCAGGACGCGGCGGCCGCCAAACCGAAAGCCAAAGCCGTCCGCTACGTGTGTTCGGTCTGCGGATATGTTTATGATCCGGAAAAAGGCGACCCGGACAGCGGCATCGCCCCCGGAACACGGTTTGAAGATATTCCCGACACCTGGTCCTGCCCGGTTTGCGGTGCGGACAAGTCGAAGTTTGAAATAGAAAAATAGGCTGTTAGACTGTAGGTTGAAGGTTATAAAAAAGGGGGCGAACGCGCAAAGCTTTCGCCCCCTTTTGCATGGATCAGGGGGTATCGGCTTTGATGACATTGGGAATGCCTTTGCCGCCGAGATAGAAAACAACCAGTTTGACGGGAACGGTTCCCTTATTGATGCCGTTGTGGCGGGTGTTGACAACTTCGATGATGGCCTCGCCCTCTTTAAATTCAACGGTTTTTCCGCCTTCGATCTCTACACTCAACTTTCCGGACAACACATAAGCATAAACAGAAATGGAGTGGCTATGCCAACCGGTCTCTGCACCGGGGGCAATATCCACGGTCATCACGGTTATTTTGGGTTTGTCGGTCTTCGGATAAAAAATAGGATCGCCATTAGATGTCGTCTCCGTTTGAAGAATGACCTTTCCCAGCACGCCCGCGTCATACTCCGCCGCATCAACAGGATATGACGACCACAAGAATAAACCGATAAAGATAAAAAAAGCGACTTTTCTCATATCGCCTCCTGATAAATTGCAGTTCACGAATAATAAATGTTTCCGAAACAGTTGTAGGGAACGGTCTTGCCACCCGAAGGTGCTGTCGCGACCGTTCCCTACAACCTCATATCCTACAATCTAAAAGTCTACAGCCTATAAGCCTGCTTTACAGAGTTGCCAGCGTTTTTTTCGCTTCGTCCGCTCCCTCGAAATCCGGCTTGATTTTCAAGGCCTCGGCGAGTTCTTTTTTCGCCAGTTCTTTATTGCCGTTTTTAAAGTAGGCCATGCCCAGATGATATTTCGTCACCGGCTGATTCGGATTTTTTTCCACGGATTCTTTCAGATAGGAAACGGCCATGTTAAATACGTTTTTCTTGTAGTAAATCCAGCCCAGCGTATCGGACACATTGGCGTCATCGGGCGCCTGCTCTTTGGCTTTCTGGGCCAGGTTGAGCGCGACGTCAATATTGCCGCCGTGTTCAGCGTAAATGTAGGCCAGATTATTGGCCGCCGGAACAAAGTTGGGGTTCACCTTTAACGCTTTTTCATAATAGCCTTGCGCTTTTGCAAAATCCTTTTCCTGTTCGGAAATCAAGCCCAGCGCCATCAAGGCGGAAACGGCATCCGGCGATTTGTCAATAGCGGCTTGATACGAACCCTTCGCCTTGTCCGTCATTTTCTGCCGCATATAGAAACCGGCAAGCGAGCTGTGAAGCCCCGGGATATTGGGATTAAGTTCAATCGCCTTTTTCAGATTCGTCTCCGCGGCAGACACATCTTTTTTTGCTTCATAAATCATCCCCAGCAGATTGTAATAGAAGGGGTTGTCGGGCACGGCGCTGATCTGGCGTTGAACCCTTTCGATGGCTTTGGCATAGTCCTGCTTGATTAAGTAAACCGTTGCAATGTTTTGCACCGGCTCCACAAACGACGGCTGAAGCGATGACGCCTTTTCGAATTTTTCCAAGGCCTCGGCTTCTTTCTTCTGTGTCATCAACACCTTGCCCATTTGATTGTAGCCCATCGGATGATTCGGCGCGTTTTGAATGAAGTCATCAAACGTTTTCACGGCCGCCGCGACGTCTTTTTTTGCCATGTACGCATTGCCCAGCAGAAGATAGGCCTGCACACTGCGGGGATTAGTCTGCAAGACCTCCCGGAAACCGGCAATCGCCTGATCGGTCTGGCCTTCCCGCAGTTGAATTTCCCCCAGGGCAAGCTTCGGCAGTTCCCATTTGGGACCAAGCTTTATGGCTTCCGCCAGCGCCGCCTTGGTCTGTTGTATGTTACGCTTACCCATAAACGCCATGGCGCTGAAATAATGGCCCTGGGGCGATTTAGGATTGTCTTTGATGTATCCTTGGAAGAGGTTTTGAGCCTGGTCATAATCTTTTTTGGCCAGCAATATTTTCCCTTTCAGGAACAACCCCTCATGACTTTTGGCGTTGGCTTTCAGAATGTCTTCGGTGTACTTCATCGCCTCGTCATATTTTTTTTCACCGAGATAGAAATCCGCCAGGGCGCCCAGGGCCAGGGGATTTTTGGCATCTTTGTTTAATGCGCTTTTCAAGGCGGCTTCAGCCTTGTCTTTTTTATTCCATAACTGATAGAACGCGCCCAGCTGAATGGCGGGAACCGGATTTTTCGGCGATAGTTCCGCCGCCTTGATCAGATTTTTTTCAGCGTCTTCCAGCTTGCGCGACATTGTGTAAAAAGCGCCGAGCTTGCTGTAGGCTTCCGGATTCTCAGGCGCGATCGAAACCGCCTGGATATATTCCTGCTGGGCCTGATCGGGCTTTCCCGACCGCAGATAGAACTCGGCCAGCGCAAACCGGGGCTTCAACGCTTTTTCATCAATTTTAACGGCTTCTTTGAGCGCGGCTTCCGCGGAAACCAAATCGCGCTTGAGAATATAGAGATTGGCCAGCTGCAGATTAGCGTCCGTCTTTTTTTCTCCCTGCGCGGCCTTCGTCGCCTCGCTGATGGCTTGATCCAGGTTTTTCTCCCGGAGATAAATATTGCTCATCAGCATGTGCCCCTGCGAACTGTTCGGGTCTTTTTCCAATATGGCGGCGGCCTGCTGACGGGCTTTGGCCGCATCTCCGGCCAGAAGATGCATCGACCCCAGATGATGACGGGCGTCAATGTTACCCGGATCCAATTCCACGGCCTTGCTTATGGAAGCATAGGACTCCCGGATCATGCCCGTGCGCAGAAAGGAAAGGCCCAATTTATAATAGGCCCCAGCGTGATCGGGTTTCAGCTTAATGACATTCTTATATTCGATGATGGCTTCTTTTAACTTGTCTTCGGCAAAATAGGCTTCGCCTTTTTTCCAGTGTCGCTCTGTTTTTGCTTCTTTGGAACAACCGGCCAGCCCCAGAATTAATCCGGCGATCACAGCCACGCAGATTAACAAATATGCCTTATTCCTTGCCACCTTCATCTTTTTTTATCTCCTTTGCCAACTGTAGATTTCTATGATTATCTGTCGGGGAATCACCTTTCGGACAGAGCCGGCATCATATCGATTAAATGTTTTCTTTTCAAGAGATAAGAAGACATTTAAAAATGACAATAAAATGTATATCATATCTTGACTTTACATCATTTGTGCGTAAAAATGCCTCAAAAGTTGATGTCTTTAAGATGTAAGACATACGTCACGTTGGCATCACCAAATAAATGAAACAGACTTTTTTTGACTCCGAACAATTATGAATGAAATCAATACGGGATCAATAAAACGGAGGGCATCTGATTTGCATCAGAAACTTTTTGACGCCGCCCCGGAGGGCATCTTGATTCTGGATGCAAAAACGGGACGGATTCTGGATGTGAACACGGGCCTTGCGGACATGCTGCATTGCACCCGCAAAGAGTTTCTCGGCCAGAACGTGGCGGACATTGTCAAAAACCATGAGCGCTCCGAATTTCAGGCGGCGATCCGGAATCTGCGAGAACTAAAGCGCGTGTGTCATCGCCATATTCCCATCAAAACAAAAGATGGAAAAAATCTGAGCGTCACCTTCGATTGCTGCATTTTGGAAACGGACGGCGGGGAATTTATCCGATGCATCCTTGTCGATCCATGCGATGCTCCGATCCCGGGGAAGACGCTTGAAAACGATAAAACAACGGAAGAAAAACTGTTCAAAAGCGAAGAAAAATACCGCAACATTCTCGAAAGCATTGAGGATGGCTATTACGAGACGGATCTGGCCGGTAATTTTACATTCTTCAATGAATCCATCTGCCGGATCTGGGGCTACGGTCGGGACGAATTAATGGGCATGAACAACCGCAGCTACATGGACCGGGAAACAGCGGCGAAACTTTATGAGGCTCACAACAGAGTTTACAAAACAGGCAAGCCCGGCAGTCAGTTCGATTATGAAATCATCCGTAAGAATGGAGAACGCAGGATCGTTCAGTCCTCTTTTTCATTATTGAAAAACGATCAAGGAAATCCCGTCGGTTTCCGCGGCATCATTCGCGATGTCACAAATCAGAAAAAGGCCGAGGAAGCCCTGCGTATCAGCGAAGAACAATTCCGGCAGGCATTTTCAAGCACATCCGATGTCATTTTCATCATTGACGCCGACCTGCGCATCGTTAATATCACACCCAGCGTGGAAAAAGTTCTCGGCTATCACCCCTCCGAGCTCGTCAACCACCGGGTGGATGAATTAAACCTATTCAATCCCGTATCTCTGGAAAAGGCGAACAAGAACATCG
>CAZGDK010000072.1:13459-15479 GCA_964525155.1 uncultured Smithella sp.
CGGCAAGAACCTGTCCAACGCGATTTATGAATTCATCGCCAAAGACGGAACCATCAAATACGGCGAGATCACGGCATCGCCGATTCGAAAAAACAACGAGGTCATCGGCATGATCGCCATTGCCCGCGACACCACCGAAAGGCACTGCGCGGAGGATGAATTGAAGCAAAAAGAACACTTTTTGCGCAAGTCGCAGGAAGTCGCGCATATCGGGTCCTATGAGTTTGACGTCAAAACAGGCACATGGGTCAGTTCATCGGTTCTGGATGACATTTTCGGCATTGACTCAACCCCGCAGAAGACCTTTCAAAACTGGCTGGATGTTATTCACCCCGATGACCGCAACGAAATGAACCGCTATCTCAATGAACATGTAATCAAGAATAAAAATCCATTCGAAAAGGAATATCGGATTATCCGAAAAAAAGACGGCGATGCGCGCTGGGTTTACGGGCTGGGCGAATTAATCTTTGATGAAGACAGCCGCACCACCCGCATGATCGGCACCGTCCAGGATATCACCGAGCGCAAAAGAATGGAGGAAAACATCATCACCAGCGAGATGAAATACCGCTCGATTGTGGAAAACTCGCAGGAAGGAATTTTTCAGACAACGCCCAACAGCCGCCAGATGATCCTCAACAGCGCGTTTGCGTCCATGCTCGGCTACGATTCGGTGGAAGACGCCCAGAGAAGCATCACAAACATTCCCAAACAGGTCTATGCGGACCCCGTCGAATATCAAAAAGTCCTGGACATTGTTCTTCGCGAAGGCGGAATCAAAGGCTACGAAACCGAATTTTATCGCAAGGACAAAAGCCGCATCTGGGTCAGCATGAGCGTCACCGCTCTGAGGGACACGGCAGGCGAACCGCTTTATTACCACGGCATTGTGGAAGATATTACCCCGCAGAAGAAACTGGAACAGGAACGTCAGGAAAGCATCGATCGGCTGCGGCGATCGCTGGGCGCGACGATCAACGCCATGTCCGCAACGGTTGAAGCCAGAGACCCGTACACGGCAGGACATCAGCGCCGTGTCGCCGATCTGGCGCGCGCCATTGCGACGGAGATGAAGCTTTCCCGGGATCAGATCGACGGCATCCGTCTGGCCGGCATGATCCATGACATCGGCAAAATTTCCGTTCCTTCGGAAATTCTCACCAAACCCACCCGGCTGACCGCGCTGGAATTTGAATTGATCAAAACGCATTCGGAAGCCGGCTTCAACATCCTCAAAGACATTGAATTCCCCTGGCCGATTGCCAGAATTGTGCTGGAGCATCACGAACGCATCAACGGCACAGGCTATCCACAGGGTTTGAAAAACGACGAAATCCTGCTGGAGTCAAAAATTATCGCCATCGCCGATATTGTTGAAGCCATTTCCTCACACCGCCCTTACCGTCCGGCTTTCGGCATTGAACCCGCGCTGGAGGAAGTCGCCAAACACAGCGGCATCCTCTATGACGCTGCCGTCGCCGAAGCCTGTCTGAAGCTGTTTCGGGAAAACAGGTACAAGATGCCTTTTTAACGTTGCAGGCACAAAGGGACAAAGGCACAGAGTAAAATTTTTGAATCTCTATGAGTCTGGCTTTTCTGACACCAGGCTGTGTATGGACACGGCAATTTTTTTAATTTCTTCAATACCCTGATTTTGTTTGGAGGATGATCTGGCAATGCCGTCCACAAGCGAGATGATCTGTGTAACGCTTTCCGACACCTTGGTAAACCGGTCGTTGGTTTCCGTCACCAGCGACGCTCCCTGACGAATCATCTTGATGGTATCCTCAATCATTCCTGATGTATTTTTCGCGGCTTCCGCCGAACGCATGGCCAGATTCCTGACCTCATCGGCCACTACCGCAAAACCGGATCCCGCTTCACCGGCACGGGCCGCTTCCACCGCGGCGTTAAGCGCCAGCAGGTTGGTCTGAAATGCAATTTCGTCGATGGTCTTGATGATTTTAGGTTCATCCGGTTGATGCGTACTTTTATAGTTGAAAAAATGGACATGAAC
>CAZGDK010000073.1:0-1380 GCA_964525155.1 uncultured Smithella sp.
ATCATCAGCGCGCTCATCATGATCGTCATGGAAAAAAACAAGGACATCGCCATTATGAAATCCATGGGCGCCACCTCCGGCATGATCATGAAAATCTTCATCTACCAGGGACTGATCGTCGGCGTCATCGGAACGTTTTTCGGCACGCTGGCGGGGCTTACCGTCGCGCTGAATCTGCAAAAAATATCTCTTTTCGTGGAAAGAATGTTCAATTTCAAATTTCTGCCGGGTGATGTGTATTATTTGAGTGAACTGCCTTCGAAAGTGAATTACGGCGATGTCGTCGTCATCGTCGCAGGCACCCTCCTGATTTGCTTTTTATCAACGATTTACCCGTCCTGGAGAGCGTCGAGGCTCGATCCGGCGGAGGCCCTGAGATATGAATAGCGGACGGGACGGTCAAAGATGATCAAACTGGATAATTTATCCAAGACGTTTATCAAGGACGGCAATACCATCGACGTTCTGCGCGGTCTGAACCTGGAGATCGCCAAGGGAGCGTCGCTGGCCGTGGTGGGCGTCTCCGGCGCGGGCAAAAGCACGCTCATCCACATTCTGGGCACGCTCGATCATCCGACCGCCGGCACGCTCACAATTGCGGGGCATAACGTTTTTGAATGGAACAAAAAGAAAATCGCCGCCTTCCGCAACAAGACCATCGGGTTTGTTTTTCAATTCAACAACCTGCTGCCGGAATTTTCCGCGCTGGAAAACACGATGATGCCGGCGCTCATTGCCGGCATGCCCCGGGGGGAGGCCGCCCAAAAGGCGCAGGCGCTGCTTTTGGAGGTCGGGCTTTCCCACCGCCTGAAGCACAAGCCGGGCGAACTCTCCGGCGGCGAGCAGCAGCGCGTGGCCATCGCCCGGGCGCTGGCCATGGAGCCGGAAATTCTGCTGGCGGACGAGCCGACGGGAAACCTTGACACGGAAACGGGAAAAAAGATAGAAGACATCCTTGTTAACTTGAATGTGACAAAAAAAATAACGCTGATCGTGGTTACGCACAACAAGCAGCTGGCGGACCGCCTCTCGGGCAGAATCGGTTTGCGTGACGGGAAAATTTATGACTTTTAAGAAAACAGCATGCGCCGTTTTGGCCGGCCTTCTGATTCTTCTCGGGGGCCTTATGGCGACGGTCCAGGCCCAGGACGTAAAAAAGATAAGCGTCTTGCCGTTTGAGGTTCACTCAAAGCAGGACAAAAGCGCGCTTTCCGCCTCGGTGTACAATTATCTGGCAGCCGAACTGCGCAAGGAAAAGAAACTGGAACTGATCGACGCGGGCGATGTTCACCGCCCGGGCGGCGCACCGCTGACAAAAAGCGCGGCGCTTTCCGCCGGAAAGAAACTGGGGGTGGATTACGTCATCACGGGCAGCATCAC
>CAZGDK010000073.1:1480-15366 GCA_964525155.1 uncultured Smithella sp.
CGCTTTCCGCCGGAAAGAAACTGGGGGTGGATTACGTCATCACGGGCAGCATCACTCAGTTCGGCGACACGATCAATGTGGACGCTCAACTAATAGACGTTCAGACAGCCGCGGTCGTGTCCTCGGTGTCGACGCAGGGCAAACGTCAGGCGGGGTTTGCCCCGCTTGCATCCGATCTGAAGACGGACCTTCTGGCGCGCGCGGGGCTTATGGACAAAATTCTGCGCGTCGATGTCGCCGGCAACCGCAAAATAGGCGCAGCCGCCATTTTGCAAAACCTGCGCAGCCGGGCCGGCAAGACGCTCAGCGACGCGGATATTGCCGCCGATATCAAAACGATCTTTAAAATGGGATATTTCCTGGATGTCAGCGCCGCGGTGACCTCGGAGGCCCAGGGGAAGGTCGTCACCTTTACGGTCGCCGAAAAAGGGCTTATTTCGGAAATCAAGATCACCGGCAACAAGGCGCTGGACCGCGACGACATTCTGGGCGCCATGTCCGTGAAAACGAGGCAGAGCCTCAACCGCGAAAAGATCAAGGAAGACATTCAGAAAATAAAGGCGCTTTACGACGCCAAGGGCTATTACAACGCCGAAATCGCCGAGCGCGTCGAAACCGACGGCCAGAAGGATTTCGTGCTCACGCTGGAGGTCAATGAAAACGACCGGCTCTATGTCCGGAGCATCACCTTTGAAGGCAATGAAGCCTATACGACCAAGGAGCTGGTCAACATGATGACCACGACTGAGCGCACGCTTCTGGGCTTCATCACGGACACGGGCATTCTCCATCGCGACCATCTCAAGCAGGACATTCAGAAGCTGACCGCGTTTTATTTCAACAACGGTTTTGTCAATTCACAGATCGGCGAGCCGGCCGTCACGCACGACGCCAAAGGCATCTACATCAAGATTACCGTCCGGGAAGGCAGGCGCTTCAAAATCGGCAAGGTGCGGATTTCCGGCGATGCGCTGGACAAAAAGCGCGAGGAATTGGCAGCCGCGCTGAAAACCCAATCCGGCAACCATTACGACCGTGAAGCCATCATGAAAGACATGGAAATGATCACGCTTGCCGCCAACGACGAAGGCTACGCGCACGCCGACGTCAACCCCCAGATCGCCACTCATGATAAGGAACAGCTGGTGGACGTGGATTTTCAGCTGGCAAAAGGAAATCTGGTGTACATCTCCCGCATCGGCATTTCCGGCAACACCGTCACGCGCGACAAGGTCATCCGCCGTCAACTGTCTCTGGCGGAAGGAGACCTGTATTCGTCCACCAAACTCAAAAGCGGCTACGCCAGCCTCAATCAGCTGCGCTACTTTGAAGAGGTTGACATTCAGACGGAGAAAGCGCCCGGCAACAAGATGGACATCAACATCCGCGTCAAGGAAAAAAATACCGGCATGTTCATGATCGGCGCGGGATACAGCGCCGTGGACCAGGCCGTGATCATGGCGCAGGTGGTCCAGCAGAACTTTCTGGGCTACGGCCAGATATTAAGCCTCAAGGCGTCTCTGGGCTCCAAGACCAACAACTATGAATTGTCGTTTACCGAGCCCTGGCTTTTTGATCTGCCGCTTTGGTGCAAGGCGGACATCTGGAAATACAAAAAGGAATACGACTCCTACACGCTGGACACCAAGGGCGGCGGCCTGACGCTGGGGTATCCGATCTGGGACAAAATCTCCGGTTATGTCGGCTACAAGCTGAGCATCGACAACATTCAGGATGTCAACGAAGATACGGCCACGCAGTATATCAAGGATCAGGCCGGCGAGCGCATCACCAGCGCGCTGACACTGACTTTGGCCTACGATTCCACCAATGACACGATGTTCCCATCCCGGGGCGTGAAAGCCAGCGCGTTCGTGCAGCACGCGGGCTTGCCCTTGGGCGGAAACGCCAAGTTCACGAAATACGGCGGCCAGGTCGCCGGGTATTATCCGCTATACAAGGAAATCGTGTTTGGCGCGAAAGGCCGCATCGGTTATCTGCAAAACAACGACGAAAGCGACGCCAAGATTCCGATCTACGAACGCTACGTTCTGGGCGGCATCAGCACCCTGCGCGGCCTGCGCTACGTGGGTCCGGTCAACGCCAGCACCAGCGACGTGATCGGCGGCACGACGATGCTTTCGCTGACGGCGGAAATCGTGTTCCCGCTGATCAAGGACGCGGGCATGAAGGGCGTTGTGTTTTATGACGCGGGCAACGCCTGGAACGGCGGCTATTACCTGGATGATATGCGCCAGACCTGCGGCGCCGGCGTCCGCTGGTATTCGCCGATCGGACCGCTGCGCCTGGAATACGGCTATGTTCTGGACCGGCGGGGCCTGGGCGACGACGCCATGGGCCGCTGGGAATTCACCATCGGCATGTTTATGTAAGAAACAAGCTTCAAGGCTTTCTTGAGACAAAACGGACAACCCACAGAGAGGAGAAAAAAATGAAAAAAAATATGTATTGGATTGTAGGATTGGCGCTGGCGATTTTTTCCTGGACCAACGCGGCGGTTGCGGCCGACAAGATCGGGTTTATTAATCTTCAGGAGATTATTCAAAAATCCAGCGTCGGCCAGAAATCGGCGGAAGAATTTAAAAAATACTATGAGAAAAAGCAGGACTCCATCAAGGCGATGGAAAATGAAGTCAAAAAGCTCAAGGACGAACTGGAAAAGCAAGGCGCCGTCATGACGGCCGCCGCGAAAAGCGACAAGGAAACCGCCTACCAGAGAAAATTGCGCGACTATCAGCTGCTTGTCGATGACACCAACAAGGAACTCCAGAAGCGCGACCAGGAATATTCCCAGAAAATGATCCCCGAAATTCTCAAGACCGTGCGCGCCATCGGCGACCGCGAAAAGTACACGCTGATCATGGACTACAGCACAACGCCCGTCCCGTATCATGACAAAACGTCGGACCTGACCAAAAAAGTCATTGACGAATACAACAAAGCGCAGGGCGCGAAAAAATAGCGCCGTTTGATAGATTATGGAAAAGAGCATTGCGGACATAGCCGCCCTGGTGGGCGGCGCGCTACAGGGCGACGGACGCGTTGTCATCCGACGCCTCCAGCCGATTGACGAAGCAACCGAGGGCGATCTGTCGTTTATCGCGAACGTCAAGTATTTCAAGCTGCTTTCGACCACGAAGGCCTCGGCCATTCTCGTGCCGCCCGGCACGACGGCCGAAGGGAAAAACATGATTGTGGTGGCGGACCCTTACGCGTCTTTTGCGAAGCTTCTGGGCGTGTTTCATCCCCTGGATCACGGACGAACAGGCGTGAGTCCCGACGCCTATATTGAAGAAGGCGCGGATGTCTCGCCTGAGGCCACTGTTTTTCCCCGCTGCTACATCAGCGCCGGGGCAAAAGTCGCCAAAGGCGCCGTGATTTATCCCGGCGTGTTTCTCGGACGCCATGTCACGGTCGGAGAAGATTCGATTCTGTACGCCAATGTAAGCGTCTACGCGGGCTGCATTATCGGCCGCCGCGTGATCCTGCATTCCGGCGTCGTCATCGGCGCGGACGGCTTCGGGTTTGCCACGCCCGGCGCGGCAAACGCCAAGGTTCCCCAGGTCGGCATCGTCCAGATCGACGACGACGTCGAACTGGGCGCCAACACCACCGTGGACCGCGCGACGATGGGCAAAACCTGGATCGGGCAAAACGTCAAAATCGACAATCTGGTTCAGGTGGCACACAACGTCGCCATCGGGGAAAATTCGGCTATTGCCGCGCAGACCGGCATTTCCGGATCGACCAAAATCGGCAAAAGCGTCATGATCGGCGGCCAGGTCGGCATTGTCGGCCATATCTCCATCGGCGACGGCGCCATGATCGCCGCGTCGTCGGGCATCCACAAGGACATTCCCGCGGGCTTCCTGGGAGGCGGCGCGCCTCCTTTGCCGATCAAGGACTGGATGCGCGTGGAAGCCGTGAAAATCAAACTTCCGGAAATGCGCACCCAGCTGAACCGGCTTGCCAAAAACGTGGAACAGCTTGAAGAAAAAATTAAAAAATCAGGTGAACTCTCATGAAAATTCATCCCACAGCCATTATATCGCCCGAAGCCAGGCTTGCCGAAGGCGTTGAAGTCGGTCCCTACACCACCATCGGCAAAGACGTGACCATCGGCAAAAACACCGTCATCGGGCCGCATACCGTGATTGACGATCATACGGACATCGGCGAGAATTGCAACATTTTCCAATTCTGTTCGATCGGCGCTCCGCCCCAGGATTTGAAATATAAAGGAGAACCCACCCGGGTGATCATCGGCAGCAACAACACGATCCGGGAATTTGTCACCGTTCACCGGGCGACCACCTCCGATATCGGCAAAACGGTCATCGGCAATCACAATCTGATCATGGCGTACAGCCACATCGCCCACAACTGCATTCTGGGCAACTTTATCGTCATGGCCAACGCGGCCACGCTGGCCGGTCATGTGCTGGTGGAAGACTTTGCCATTGTCGGCGGACTCTCGGCCATGCATCAATTCACGCGCGTCGGGGCCCATGTCATGCTGGGCGGCATGTCCGCCGGCCCGAAAGACATCCCGCCCTACACCATGGCATCCGGCAACCGCGCCAAGCTCTTCGGCCTGAATCTGATCGGGCTCAAACGACGGAAATTTTCCGAGGACACCATCAAAAAGCTCAAGGGCGCCTACCACACCGTCTTTCGTGAAAATCTGCAACTCAAAGACGCACTTAAAAAAGCGCAAGATGAATTCGGAGACTGCCCCGAAGTGCGGCATTTTATCGAATTTATCAGCGAATCCAAACGAGGCGTCTGTCGCTGAAAAAGAGGATCTATGACAAAACCCGTAAAACAAATTCGTGTCGGCGTCGTCGGCATCGGTCATCTGGGAGGCTACCATCTCCAGAAATATTCCAAAATTGACGCCTGTGAAATTATCGCGGCCTCGGACACGCAGATGGAGCGCGCCCAAAAGGTCGCAGAGCTTTATACCTGCGAAGCCCTGACGGATCACCGGGAGATGATCGGCAAGGTCGACGCGGTCAGCATCGCCGTGCCCACGGGCCATCATCACGCCGTCGCGCGCGATTTTCTGGCGGCGGGCGTGGACGTCCTGATTGAAAAACCCCTGTGTTCGACATTGGAAGAAGCCGACGAGCTTTTGGCGCTGGCCCGGAAAAACAACTGTATCTTTCAGGTCGGCTTCGTGGAGCGTTTCAATCCGGCGGTCATGGCGCTTGAAAAAGTCATTACCCGCCCGGTGTTCATTGAAGTGCACCGCCTGCATCCTTTTTTTGAGCGCGGAACGGATGTGGATGTCATTCTGGATCTGATGATTCACGATCTGGACATCATCCTCAAGTTTGTCCGGTCGGAACTGACCAATGTTGAAGCGGTGGGTGTGCCGGTCCTCTCCGATAAAATCGACATCTCCAATGTGCGCCTGTCGTTTGCCTGCGGCTGCATCGCCAACGTCACGGCCAGCCGCATCAGCGCCAAAACAATGCAGAAGCTTCGTTTTTTCGGCCCCGAAGGCTACCACGCCGTCGATACCCGCAAACGCGAAATCCTGTCGCTTTCCAAGATAACCGACGCAGACGGCAAGCAGCAGATCATTCAAAACAATATTGACGTCGGCAGCCACGATCCGCTGGAAGAGGAAATCCGGTCGTTTGTGGATTGCGTCCGGACGCGAACCACACCTTCCGTCTCCGGCGAGGAAGGTCGCAAGTCGCTGGCGCTGGCCATTGAAATTCTCCAAAAAATGAAAACACACGAGGACCTCCCGCAATGATTCCCATGGTTGATTTAAAAAGACAATACACCCGCCTGAAAACCGACATCGACCGCGCCGTAAGCGAGGCGCTTACCGCAACCCAGTTTATTCTGGGGCCGAATGTCGGCAAACTGGAAGAGGAGGTGGCCGCCTACCACGGCCTGCCCTGCGCGGTGGGCTGCGCCAACGGCACCGACGCGCTCCTTCTGGCGCTTCGCGCCTGTGGTATTGCCGCAGGCGACGAAATCATCACCACGCCCTTTACCTTCATCGCCACGGCGGAAGTGGCGGCGCAAATCGGCGTAAAACCCGTTTTTGTCGATATTTGCCCGGACACCTTCAACATCGACCCCGAAAAGATCGCGGCGAAGATCACAGCCCGGACCAAAGCCATTATCCCCGTGCACCTGTTCGGCCATCCCGCCGACATGGACCCGATTCTACAAATCGCCCGCGCGCACAAGCTGCTGGTGATCGAAGACTGCGCCCAGGCCTTCGGGGCGCGCTACCAGGGACAGCCCATGGGAACGTTTGGCGACATCGGCTGCTACAGCTTCTTCCCGAGCAAAAATCTCGGCTGCTACGGCGACGGCGGCATGATCGTCACCCGCCGCAAAGATCTCGCAGACCGGGTGAAGATGCTGCGCAACCACGGCAGCGCCGTGCGCTATTACCATTCCGACGTCGGCTACAACAGCCGCCTCGACGAAATTCAGGCCGCCATTTTGCGCGTGAAGCTGCCGGCCATTGACGCCGCCAACGACGCGCGACGCAAAAACGCGGCCGCCTACTGTGCGGCCATTGTCCGCAAAGACATTGTTCTTCCCGTAGAACGCGCCTCATGCAGACACGTTTATCATCAGTTCACGCTGAGGGCGAAAAACCGCCAGACGCTGGCCGACGCGCTTACCCAAGCGGGGGTCGCCTCCGCGATTTATTATCCGGTTCCTTTGCATCAGCAGGAGGTTTTTCTCAAGATGTACGGCCCGCAGGAGGGCCTGCCGGTCGCGGAGGCATGCGCAGCCGAGGTGCTGTCCCTGCCGATGTTTCCGGAACTCGCGCCGGAGGAGATCCGACTGATTGCCGATGTGATTAATAATGCAAAATAGTGCGGCCAAAGACATGATTCCTGCCGACGGGCATACCCGCAAGGTCATGATTGTCGCTGGAGAAGCGTCCGGCGATCTGCACGGCTCGCTGTTGGTTCGGGAGATGCTGGCCGTCAATCCCGGCCTGCATTTTTACGGCATCGGCGGCAACAAAATGAAGGAAGCCGGCGTGAAACTGCTGGCGCACGCAGCCGATATCGGCGTGGTCGGCGCCACCGAGGTGTTTGCCAAAATTGGAACGTTTATTCAAATAATCCGCAAGGTTTCCCGCTCGATGGATCAGTTCCGGCCCGACCTGGTCGTTTTGATCGACTTTCCGGATTTCAATCTGAACATCGTGGCGCGTGCCGCCAAAAAAAGGAACATACGGATTTTTTATTACATCAGTCCGCAGGTGTGGGCCTGGCGCAAGGGACGCATCGAGCAGATCAAAAAACTGATCGACCGAATGGCGGTGATTCTGCCTTTTGAAGTGGATGTCTACGGAGAAAAGGGATTTGCCGTCGATTATGTCGGCCATCCGCTCATGGACACCGTCAAAACCGATCTGACCAAAAATGAGGCGCGGCAATTGTTCGGACTGGCCCAATCCAAAACAACCATCGGGCTTTTGCCGGGGAGCCGCACCTCCGAAATTTCCCGGCTCCTGCCAGTCATGATGAGCGCCGTTAAAATTATCTCGCAGAAGATCCCGGATGCGCAATACATCCTGCCTCTGGCGGACACGCTCAGAGAAGAATCCGTGCGCGGGTTTATCGACGCCTCCGGCATTCCCGTAAAAATCGTTTCCGGCCACACCTACGACGCGGTCGGCTGCTGCGATCTGGCGATTGTCACCTCGGGCACCGCCACACTGGAAACCGGCCTTCTGGGCGTGCCGATGATCATCATCTACAAGTTGTCCGTCTTATCGGCGATTATCGGCAGGCTGTTTATCGATGTCTCCCACATCGGCCTGGTCAACATCGTGGCCGGCAAAACCGTGGTTCCGGAACTGATTCAGCTTGACGCCACCCCCGGGCGCATCGCCCGCGAGGCGCTGGCGATACTATTGAATGAAGAGAAAAAGCGGGCGATCGAGGCGGAGCTTGCCGCCATCCGCGCCAAACTGGGAGAGCCCGGCGCGGCAAGAAGAGCTGCGCAAATCGCCTGCGATATGATATAGGAACGCTCATGGACATGTTTAAACGACTCGTGATTCTGGCCAGGCCGTATTATGCGCGCTTTATCGTCGCGGCTCTGTGTATGATTGTGGTCGGCGCAACAACCGCCGCGCAAGCGAAGCTCGTCCAGCCCATTTTAGACGATATTTTCATGTTAAAGAAATACGACGCGCTTATGTGGCTGCCGCTTGCCATTATGGGCGTTTTTTTCGCGAAGGGCGCGGCCAATTACTTTCAAACCGTTTTGATGAACCATATCGGATTGCGCATTGTGGCGAATCTGCGCAACCAGCTCTACGACCAGATCCAGCGGCAATCCCTGTCGTTCTTTACGCAGCACCCCACGGGACTTTTGATGTCGCGCGTCACCAATGACGTCAACTCCATGCAATCGGCGGCCTCCGAGGCCATCACCAGCCTGATCCGCGACAGCTTCTCCATTGTCTTCCTGGTTGGTTTAATTTTTTATACGGACTGGAAAATGGCTTTTCTGGCCATGATCGTTTTTCCGGCCACCATCTATCCCATTTCCCGCTTCGGGAAAATGATGCGCAAGGTCACCCGCTCGTCGCAGGAAACGATGGGAACACTCAGTTCGCTTTTGCAGGAAACCATCGCCGGCACACGCATCGTCAAGGCGTTTTGCATGGAAGACTACGAAAGCAAGCGCTTTGCGTCGGAAAACGAACGCTTATTCAAGCTGAGCATGAAAACCGTGTCGGTCCAGGCGCTTTCACATCCGGTCATGGAGTTTCTGGGATCGATCGGCATTGCCGCCGTCATCTATTACGGCGGATACAATGTGATGCAGGGGCAATCCACCGTTGGCACATTCACCTCCTTTCTGGCCGCCGCGCTGCTTTTATATGAGCCCGTAAAGCGTCTGACCAACGTCAACAACACGATCAATCAGGGCATTGCGGGCGCCGAACGCGTTTTCGCCATCATCGACCGGACGCCCGACATTCGGGAAAAACAAGGCGCCATTGACATGCCGCCGATCTCCGGAAACATCCGGATGGAAAACGCCGATTTCGCCTACGAAACGACGCCGGTATTAAAAAACATCAACCTGTCGATCAAAAAAGGCGAGGTCATTGCCTTCGTCGGCATGAGCGGCGGCGGCAAGACGACACTGGTCAATCTAATTCCGCGCTTTTATGATGTGAACGCCGGCCGCATCGCCATTGACGGCCACGATATCCGCGACGTCACGCTCAAATCGCTGCGCAGCCAGATCGCCATTGTGACGCAGCAGACCATTTTGTTCAACGACACCGTGCGCAACAACATCGCCTACGGCGACATTGAGCGCACGGAAGACGACATTATCAACGCCGCCAGAGCCGCCAACGCGCATGACTTCATTGTGAAGCTTCCCCAGGGCTATGACAGCAACATCGGCGAGCTGGGCACGAAGCTCTCCGGCGGTGAAAAGCAGCGCATTTCCATCGCCCGCGCGCTTTTGAAAAACGCGCCGATCCTGATTCTGGACGAGGCGACGTCGTCGCTCGACACAGAGGCGGAAATCGAAGTTCAGGAAGCGCTCGACAATCTCATGAAAGGGCGCACCACGCTTGTCATCGCGCACCGCCTGTCCACCATCCGCAACGCGGATCGCATTGTCGCGCTGGTCAACGGCGAGATCGTCGAGGAAGGCAATCATGAAGCCCTGATGGCTAAAAAAGGCGAGTACTACCGCCTGCACAATCTGCAGTTTAAAGAAGAAGGAAACGGCAATGATCGATTGGCAAAGGATATGGAATGATGACGATGCCGTCCGCCGTATCAGTCCGACGCGAGCAGTTCTTAGCCTCTTCTCACTGCTCTACGGACTGATTGTCTTCGTGCGCAACCGTCTCTACGACAAAGCAATTCTCCGCTCGGTCAAACTGTCTTGTCCGGTCATCAGCGTCGGCAACATCACCGTCGGCGGCACGGGGAAAACCCCCTGCGTCATTCATCTGGCCAAAATGCTGCAAAGGCGCGGCTTTCGTCCCGCGGTGATCAGCCGGGGTTACGGCGGAAAAAGTCAACAGCCGGTGAATATCGTCGCGGACGGCAAGTCCGTTTTGCTTGACGCCACGACCGCCGGCGACGAACCGCTGCTGATTGCGCGCTCGCTTAAATCCATTCCGGTCATTACCGGCCCGAAGCGCGAATTAACCGGCCGGGCGGCCATCGAACGCTTCGGCGCCAATATTCTGATTTGCGACGACGCCTTCCAGCATCGCCGCCTGCACCGCGACATCGACATCGTTTTGCTCGACGGCCGCAGGCCCCTGGGCAACGGGCATTTACTGCCGCGCGGCGAGCTTCGCGAAAAACCTGCGGGTCTGGCCCGCGCCTCCTGCTTTCTTTTGACCCGCATGGACCCGGCGCGTTCGCCCGATGAGCGTATCGCGGGCATTGCGCGCCAATCCGGCATCCCCGTTTACACGTCCGTCCACCGGTTTGCGGACTGGATCGATCCCGACGGCCTTCTACGCCAGCCTCACGATCTGAAGGATAAAAAAGTCGGCGCGTTTTGCGGCATCGCCAAACCGGATTCGTTTCGCAAACTGCTCGTTGACGCGGGCGCCGCCGTGGTCTCGTTTAATCCCTTTCCGGATCACTACGCCTTCAGCGACGCCGACGCCAAGGCTCTTTGCGGCCAGTTTCGCAATTCACGCGCCGATTACCTGATCACCACTGAAAAAGACGCCATGCGTCTGGCCGGTTATCCCGACTTTCTCAAGATTTTATCCGTGGCGCGCGTGGAGATGGACATCACGCCAAGCCAGTCTTTTGAAAATCTGATGGTCGAGTGGGCCGAGGCCCTTTCGTCCCGGGAGGACTCATGATCCCAAAACCGTCCTGGAAAATCCGGGCCTTTATTTTTGTAATGCACATCATTCCGCTCGCCGTAAGAAGAGCGCTGGTCAGGGGCTTGGGCGGACTTGGCTATCACCTGTCGCTCAAGCACAAGCTTATCGCCATCCATAACCTGACGCGGGCGTTCCCGGAAAAACCGTTGGGCGACATCATTGCCATCGCCAAAGAGTCTTACAAAAACTTCACCCTTATGGTCGCCGAATTTACGGAAATTCTGTACCTGAATAAGGACAATCTGTCGCGGTGGGTCTCCGTAAAAGGGCTGGAGCACTACGAAGCGGCACTTAGCGAAGGCAAGGGGGTGTTGCTCATCACCGCCCATTTTGGCAGCTGGGAATTTGGCACCGCGGCCCTGGCGATACTATCCAAACCGCCGATCTTTATGGCCCGGCTTCTGGACAGCCCCTTTCTGGAGGAAGGCAGTACGTACCTTCGCGCAACGCTGGGCGTGGGCATTCTGCACAAGGACAACTCCATGCGGACGATGCTGCGTCTGCTCAAACAGGGCGAAGCCGTCAAGCTGCTGGTCGATCAAAACATGTCCGTACAGGAAGGCGTATTTGTCAATTTTTTCGGGCGTCCGGCCTGCATGACTTACGGCATTGCTCTCCTGGCCATGCGCAGCGGCGCGGCCGTCCTGCCTGTTTTTACCACGCGCATGCCCGACGGCCGATATCTGACCGAAATCGGCCCGAAAATCGAAACGGTTCATACAGGCGAGCGCGACCGTGATGTCGTGGCCAATACGCAAAATTACGCCAAGGCCATCGAAAATCATGTCCGCAGATATCCGGGACAGTGGCTGTGGCTCCATCAACGTTGGAAAACCAGACCCTGCCAGCTTCCTAACCGGCAAAAGGGGACCCCATGACACTCAGCGCGCGAAAAAAGCTGCCGCAGACCGGTTTGAAAAAAATTCTGATTCGCGGCACCAACTGGATCGGCGACGCCATCATGACGCTGCCCGCCGTTGCCTCGGTGCGCGCAACGTACCCCGATGCGCATCTGGCGATTCTCGCCAAGCCACCGGTTTCCGACATCTATGCGATGTTTTCAAAGGCGGACGAAATAATCCCGTTTAAAAGTCAATACGACACGCCGCTGGGCGTGTTGCAACTGGCCTGGCGAATGCGCGGCAAAAAGTTTGACGCCGCCATTTTACTGCAAAACGCCATCGAGGCCGCAATCATCGCCCGCGCCGCCGGCATCGGCATCCGCGCGGGATTCAACACCGACGGCCGCGGTCTGCTTTTGTCGCATCCGGTGCGGCGGACGGCTGCCATTTTGCAGGTGCATCAAATCGATTATTACCTCGAAATGGTCAAGGCCCTGGGCTGCGCGGATGTGAGCCGCGCGTTGCACCTCGAAACATTTATTTCCCCGGCTATCGCCCGCGACATTGTCAGACAGCATGTTCCGGACAGCGCCAAACCGCTCATCGGTCTGGCCCCCGGCGCGACCTACGGGCCGGCCAAGCGCTGGTTTGCCGATCGTTTCGCCCAAGCGGGAGACCGTCTGGCGCGCGACTTAAATGCGCAGGTTCTGCTGTTTGGAGGAGGAGCGGACCGCGAAACGGCCGAAGAAGTCCGCGCCCACAGTTGCAGCGGCATGCTCAATCTTGCCGGCACGACCTCTCTTTCGGAAACGGTTTATCTTTTATCGCAGTGCCGTCTGGTCGTGAGCAACGATTCCGGCCTGATGCATGTGGCCGCGGCGCTGAACGTCCCCACCGTCGCCATTTTCGGATCCACCAATCCGAAGACCACGTCGCCCGCGGGAGAAAAAACCGTTATCGTCCGCAAAGAAACCTCGTGCAGCCCCTGCCTGAAAAAAGTCTGCCCGACGGATTTTCGCTGCATGACGGCCATTACCGCGGACGATGTCGTCGCGGCGGCCAAAAATTTATTAAACAAACCTTGAGGATGTATGAAAAAACACAGCGCCATCTTTCTGGACCGCGACGGTACTCTCAATGAAGAAGTCGGCTATCTGGACGATGACGATAAGCTTGCGATTTTTCCGGAAGCCTTTGAAGCGGTTCGTCTGATTAACCAAAGCGGCATGAAGACCGTCGTCATCACCAATCAGGCCGGCGTCGCCAAGGGATTCTTCACGGAAGATTTTGTCCGGCACATCAACGGACGGATACAGGAAATGCTTCTGGATCAGGGCGCGGTCATCGACCGGTTCTACTACTGCCCCCATCATCCGACCGAAGGCGTCGATCCTTACCGCCGAATCTGCGATTGCCGCAAACCCGAACCGGGGCTACTGAAACAGGCGGCGGCGGACCTCGACATCGATCTTGCGCGCTCCTACATGATCGGCGATCATCTGCGCGATGTCGAAACGGCGCACCGCGTCGGCGCGAAGGGAATTTTGGTCATGACGGGACACGGATCGGATCAGCTAAAAACCGCCGAAGTTTCCGCAAGCAATCAACCCGACTTCATTGCCACAGGCATTCTCGAAGCGGTGAACTGGATATTGAAGGACCGGACGTGAATATCCTCATCGTCAAATTAAGCGCCATCGGGGACGTCATCCATACACTGCCGTCGCTTGCCGCGCTGCGCAAGCTCTACCCCGAGGCGCATATCACCTGGGTGGTGGAAGAAGCCGCCGCCGATCTGGTTTTGGGGCATCCTTATCTGGAGCGCGTCTTGATCTTGCGGCGTAAAAGCTGGATTGCCGATTTTAAAAAAGGCCGGTTGGCGGAAGCCTGGCGGGGGTTTCGATCTTTTGTCTCCGAGCTGCAAAGCCGCCCTTACGATCTGGTCATCGACTTTCACGGGCTTTTCAAAAGCGCGATGGTTGTTTTTTTGAGCAAAGGCAGGCGCAAGCTGGGGTATGACTCCTGGCAGGAATTAAGCGGCCTGTTCTATAACGAAAAAATTCCGGAGGACATGAGCAAGCACGCGGTTGATCGCTATCTGGATTTTCCCAGGCATCTGGGAGCAAAAGTCGAGC
>CAZGDK010000074.1:0-15299 GCA_964525155.1 uncultured Smithella sp.
TATGAAGGCATTTACCGCAAAGACAATATGGAATATCCGGAAGAAGCCCTGCGCGAAGCGATCATCAACGCAGCGATTCACCGCAGCTACATGGGCGCGCACACCCAGCTTAGGATCGATCCGGACAGCCTCAACATCTGGAATGAAGGCGGGCTGCCGCCGGACATCGACGTGGAAGATTTAAAGAAATGGCATTTATCCAGACCGCGCAATGAATTATTGGCCGACGTCTTTTTCAAAGCGGGCATGATTGAAGCCTGGGGCCGCGGTACGGTCAAGATTGTTGATGAATGCAAAAAGGCGAACATGCCGGAGCCGGAATTTCGCGAGGAGTTCGGTGGATTATCGGTCCATTTCAAAAAAGCGGGCAAACCTCTAGAAAAGGTCAAGGTTACGGCCCAAGAGGCCCAAACTGGGGCCCAGTCGAAGGCCCAGTCGAAGGCCCAGTCGAAGGCCCAGTCAGATAGAATACTTTCTGTCCTGTCACGCGCAGAGGCATCGGTAAGTGAACTGTTGTCGGAACTTGGGCTTAAATCTAAAACAGGATATTTGAAAAGGGACATAAAGGGACTGATGGATGAAAATCTAATTGAATATACCATTCCCGACAAACCCCAAAGCCGCCTGCAGAAGTACCGGCTTACCGGCAAAGGTCGGCGGCATCTGGACAAGGGATAAAATGAAATTCAACACCATCCGCAGAGAAGGGCTCATCCTTTCCTCCGACATCCTCGACAAGATCGAACAGGGTGACTTGGGTGGACAACGAGCCTCTGATTTCGGCTTTGACGCCTCAAATCAAAAGTTCAACCTTCTATTTGCACAATCATGAATTATCATAAAAAGAAAAGGAAAAACCCATGAAAGATGTTTATCAGAATCTTGCCGAATTTCTGGATACGTTTCCGCAGCGTTTTCCTGTCAACACGGAATCGGGGATTGAACTGAAAATCCTCAAACATATTTTTACGCCGGATGAAGCCCGGATGTTCATGCAACTTAAACCGCTTCCGGAAACGGCTCAGCAGATTGCGGCGCGCATCGGCGAACGGCCCGAAGATGTTGAACGAAAGCTCTTTGCCATGTCGAAAAAAGGTCAGGTTTTCCGCGCCGGGAAAGAAGGGCATTACCGGTACATGGCCACGGCGTTTCTGGTGGGCATTGTCGAATTTCAGATGAACCGCATGACGCCTGAGTTCGCCAGAGATTTTCAGGAATTCGAGTCGATTCTCTACGCCTCCACCTGGATGAAGGGGACGACCAGAGATCTGCGCACGATTCCCATTCGCGAGGCGGTGGCGCCCGATACACAGGTGATGCCTTATGAATGCGTTGAGGACACCATCCGCCAGGCCCGGTATATTGCCATCTCCGACTGCATGTGCCGCAAACTCAAAGCGCTGGTCGATCAGCCCTGCAGCCATCCTCTCGAAGTCTGTTTTCATTTCGGCGGCGGCTGTCATTACTTTGTGGAAAACGGCCTGGCCCGCTTCATTACACACGACGAAGCGCTGTCGATTCTGGAAAAAGGGAAAGCTTCCGGCCTGGTTTGCCAGGTTAGCGCTTCCCAGGAGGTGAGCGCCCTGTGCATGTGCTGCGCCTGCTGCTGCGGACCGCTGCGCGCCTGCAAGGCGCACGCCCGGCCTTCAGATGTCGTCAACAGCAGCTTCCTGGCCCGTGTGTCACAAGATGATTGCAACGGGTGCGAAGCGTGCATCGAGCGCTGCCCGATGAATGCCATATCCTTTGATGATGTCGCCCGGATCAATCCGGAGCGCTGCATCGGCTGCGGCGTGTGCGCGGTGACGTGTCCGGTGGACGCCATAAAAATCATTCGCAAGGAAAAAGAAAAGGAATTTCTTCCGGAAAAAGATATGGCCCACGCCGCCATGGCGATTTATCAGCAGCGCCGCCAGCTATGATATTCCCGCGTTTCTGAGCCGTCCTCTTGCGTCCAGGCATGTCTTTTTCATGTCCTTCCAAAGCCTAATGCCCATGTTCCGGTGCTCGCTTAAAATCTGTTTGAGCATGTCCGTTTCCGTGTTGGGGTTGATGGTGATGGCTCGAAGCACGACGATCTTTCGGGGCGCGTACGTGGTGGATTCAAGCTGGGTGCGCGAGACAAAAGACATGTCGTGATCGCGGATGGTCTTGTGCAGCTCGATGTTGATCTCGTTGATGATCGTGTTGACGGCGGTGATGCGCTCCGGATTCTTCTGGGGATTCTTCATCAGCCGCTCCAGCATGGCCCTGAGCTCTTCGGGAATGAACCGGTAGTTGATGATGAAAAGTTCCGGCTTATTCATCAGTTCGAGAAGAGGATCGCGTTCGATCAGGTCTATAAAAGTGTTTTGCAGATTGCGCGCATGGTCAAACAAAAGCTTGTAGCCGGTTTTGCCGAATATCTTGATGGAGGCCCAGGGCTTGAGGCTGGCAAACGGCCGCGAGCCTTCAATGGTGAAGCGCCCCTGATCGACGGAGCCTTTGCGGATAATGTAGTTGGATGTGTGATAAAGGAATTTTGAATCTTCGACGTTTTTAAACACGCAAACGCCCACGCTGTTGGGGGCATACAGCAGCTTGTGGCCGTCGATGGTCACGGTGTCGGCTTTTTCAATGCCCCGCATCATGTCCCGTGCGCCGTCCATGATCAGCGCGCCTCCGCCCCAGGCCGCGTCCACATGGAAATGAGCGCCAATTTCATGCGCAACGTCCGCCAGGGCCTCCAGATCGTCAATGTTGCCCGTCTCCGTCGTTCCGGCGATGCCCACGACGGCGACGAACTTTGTCGGTTTCCCGATGATCGAGTCTTCCTTGCGGATTTTGCCCACGATGGAGCGCAGCTTGGAAATATCAATTTTGTTCATGATGGGCTTCACGGGAACGCGGATCACGCCCTGATCGCCGATGCCCAGAATGCTGCCGGCCTTGCTGATGGAGTAATGCCCGCGCCGCGAAACCAAAATGAGCGCCTGCCGGTAACCGTAGTGATCCAGCGCTCGGGCGAGCCCCTCGGTCCGGATGCCGCGGAATCCCCGGTGGTCGGGCGCAAAGGCTTTGGCCATGGCAAGCGTCAGCGCCGTCATGTTGGCGACGGTGCCGTCGGAAGTGATATTGCCCAGGGCGATTTTGGGATTCTGAATTTGTTTTTTATAAAATTCCGGCGCGCCGTTGAAAATGAGATTGTGAATCCAGCATAAAAATTCCCGTTCCACGAAAGACGACGCCTTGGCGCTTTCAATTTTTACCTGGTTTTGATTGAGGCTGACGGCAACCATTTCCAGGAGGATCATAAAATAAGGGACGGCGCTGGTCATGTGGCCGATGTAATACGGGTTGGCCACTTTGACCGAATGCTTGATGACATTGCGTTTGATTTCGTCTAAGACATCCTTGATCAGATGGGGATTTTGCGGCATTTCAATGGTGTTGAAAATTTCCGCCAGATCTTCCATGGAAATGGACGAATGGATACCGCCGCGCTCTTTAAAAAAATCGTGAATCAGATCGATGAGATGAACGCCGAACTCCACAAACCGGTCCGATGAGTCGGGCATGATGAAGAGCTTTCTCATGTATTCCGGCGTGCTTTCGATCGTTTTCCCGATCCGTTTTCCCTTGAGCTTCAGTGATTCCATTTTCGATGGCCTCTTCCTTCCCGCAGTGTTAAGGGTTTCATATCATAAGACGGCCATCGGTCAAAAGAAGAATGTGTTCCTATTTCAATAAAACAAAGGGGGCAGGGGACAATGAAAATCGAACTTAAAGGCAAGGTAGCTCTGGTTACGGGGGGCTCGGGGCAGCTGGGACGCGTCATCTGCCGGACGCTTGGCGCCTGCGGAGCCGATGTGGCGGTCCACTACCATCAAAACAGACAGCAGGCGTTCAAGGTGCGCGATGCAATACTGGCGATGGGCGTGCGCAGCATGGCCGTTCAGGCGGATATTACCGACGGCGCGTCGATTGCATCCATGCAGACCATCATGGAAAAGGAATTTGGCCGTCCGGATATTATGGTGAACAACGCCGTGGTGCAGTATGCCTGGACTTCCATTCTGGAACAGAGCGTGGCGGATTATGAAAGCCAGTTTCGGTCTTCCGTTTTACACAATGTTCTGATGGCCAAGGCGTTTATTCCCGGGATGATTGAAAAGCGATATGGACGGGTGATCGCCATCAATACCGAATGTGCGATGCAGGCAAGCCCCGGACAATCCGCGTATGTGTCCGGAAAGCGGGGTATGGATGGTGTTTTGCGCGTTCTGGCCAGAGAGGTCGGGGAACATCAGATTACCGTCAATCAGGTCGCGCCCGGCTGGATGATCAGCGAAAATGTTCAAGACCATGACGGCCAATGGGAACGCGAATATCGCAAGAATGTGCCGCTTAAACGGCGGGGGCAGGATCAGGATGTAGCCAATCTGGTGGCTTTTCTGGCGTCGGATCTGGCGGGTTTCATATCCGGCCAGTATATTTCCGTTTCCGGCGGCAATGTCATGCCGGCCATTTAATTGAATGATCGACGTCATTTCTCATTTTTGACGCATATTAAAAATGCCGGCTCAGAGGTTTTAAGATGATCTCTGTTGTGGTATGAGGGGGCCGCGCCGGGCGCCGCCGCCCGGGCGATTTGTTTGAGGAAATGGATAAACGTGCAACAACATAAAGAAAATAGACATGCGCCGCCTTGGGCTTACCTGTGGCTCGCCCTTGCTTTTGGTTTTATGATTTTTTCAGACGGGCAGTGGGCGAAGGCTTTGGCCCCGTGGATTGCCCTGCCGATGCTCCTGCGTTTTGTGCGGTTGCAAAAGCCGCTGGCCGGTTATGCGGCTGCGGTGGGGGTGATGACGTTATCATCTTTTATCGCCTGGTACGGCCTGTATCCGGATTCGATTCCCCTGCCCGTGCAGATGTTTTATTATCTTCTTCCGTCCTTTATGCTGGCGCTGCCGTATCTTGCCGACCGGTTGATGGCGCAGCGCCTGCCGGGGCTTTTGTCCACGCTGGTTTTCCCCGTTGCATTTACGGCCATGCGCTACGCCATGTCGTTTCGGCCCGGAAACGGGACTTACGGATCGCTGGCCTATACGCAATACGGCAATTTGCCGCTGATGCAGCTGGTGTCCGTCACGGGCATCTGGGGCATTGCCTTTCTGATTTCCTGGTTTGCCTCAATCGTGAACTTTTGCTGGGAACAAAAATTTGATTTTCATCGCATCAAAAAAGTTGCCGCGGTTTATTTATGCGTTATAGCGGTTGTCTTTGCCTATGGCGGCGCGCGTCTTTTGCTGATTAAACCCGACGAAACGGTGCGCGTGGCTGCCGTCATGACCTCTGACCGCACCACCGCCAGGATCATGGGCGAGATTCCGGGGCAGTCTCCGTTCAATCTTCAGGAGTCGCTGGCTGTATTGAAAAAAAAGACGGTGAAGGCGGCGGATGCCGGGGCAAAAATCATTGCCTGGCAGGAATACGCCGATTTGATTTCCGACGAAGACATCGAGAAATATGTCAGGCATGGGCAGAAAATCGCCGATCAGCAAAATGTTTACCTGCTTCTGACCGCGGGCATCCTGGATGAAGATTATAAGGAAAAGGGCGAGAATGTGTCCATCCTCATTGACCCGGCGGGGAAGATTCGGTGGAAGTATTTAAAAAGCTACCTGGTGCCGATGGTGGAGGAGCCCTACTTTAAAAAAGGCGATAAGGAAATTCCCACGGAAGAAACGCCTTACGGCAAGATCGCCTCCGTTATTTGTTTTGACAACGACCATCCCCGCTATGTCTGGTCGGCGGACAACGACGTCGGCCTGTTGCTTGTCCCCTCCTTTGATGGAACAACGCTCACGCCCGTGCATTCCCGCATGGCGGTGTTCCGTGCCATTGAAAACGGCTTTTCCATCCTGAAGCCCACCGGCCGCGGGCTTTCCATCGCAGCCGATTACTGCGGACGGGTGATCGCCAAGCAGAATTATTTTACGACCCATAAAAGAGTGATGCTGGCCGATGTGCCGATGAAACCTGTCTTTACGATTTATTCGGTGATCGGCAATGCCTTTGCGTGGCTGTGCATTATCGGGTTGATTATTCTGACGGCAATGGTTTTAATGACGTACCGGCAGGATTCAAAAGAATTTCTGCGATGAACTTCCACGGAGTTCAAAATGATTATCAGCTGCAGCAGGCGTTCGGACGTTCCCGCTTTTTACGCAAACTGGTTTTTTAACCGGTTGCGGGAGGGGTATGTTGAGGTCCGCAATCCGAGAAATGCCCGGCAGGTGAGAAGGGTGTCGCTTGCGGCCGCGGATGTGGACTGCTTTGTGTTCTGGACGAAAGATCCCGCGCCGATGCTGGATCGGCTGCATCTTCTGCAAGATTATCCGTCCTATTTTCAATTCACGCTGACGCCTTACGGATGCGATATCGAGCCGCATCTGCCGCCGAAGACAAAGATTACGGATACCTTTCGGAGGCTTTCCGATTCCATCGGAGCTCAAAGAGTGATTTGGCGCTATGACCCGATTTTGCTTTCAAAAGATATTTCCGTAAGTTATCATGTCGATCATTTTGGCGAGATGGCCGGGCGGCTGTCCGGGCATACCCGGAAGGTTGTCATCAGCTTTATCGACATGTACCGGCACATCCAAAACAGAATGCGCAATCTTTCCGTCAGGTCGCCTGATGAAGCGCAAATGCGGACGCTGGCCGCGGGCATCGCCCGGATCGCAAAAAGCGCCGGTATGAGTGTCGAGACGTGCGCGGAAGAGATTGATCTGGCGGAGTGCGGCATTGACCATGGTTCCTGTGTCGATGACCGCCTGATTTCTGAGCTGATTGGAAGGCGGCTAAACGTTCAAAAAGACAAATACCAACGCAAAAGCTGCGGTTGCGTCGCCAGCGTCGATATCGGCGAATACAATACCTGCGGGCATCGGTGTCTATACTGTTATGCCAATGTCAGTTTGGAGAAGATTGAAAAGAACCGGAGGGCGCATGACGAGCAATCTCCGGGCATGATTTCTTGATGTTCAATATCGTTGTCACCAGCACGGAAAACAGGCGAAAGATTTGGCTTGACGTGGTTCTGCGGGACATTGATAAGCTATTTCCCAAAAATAAAAGGGTCCGGACCTGATGCATGGAAACAACATTCAAAATTACACTGGAATAAACTGTTGGTAAATGTCGGTGAAATCATGATCCGGCCCACAGGGCTGAGTTTTCCGTAAGCGGAGGCAAGACGATGAAGAATCGAATTCGTATGGGAACAAAAGCGGATATCGACACGCTGACCGAACTGATCCGGAACGCGTTTGAGGATGTCGCTTTTCGCTTTGGATTAACGGAGCAAAACAGCCCGACGCATCCCTCCAACTGCCGTCCGGAATGGCTGGTTAGAGAGATGAATCGCGGCGTGACGTTCTACATTCTTGAACGGGAAGGGCAGCCGGCGGGATGCATCGCCCTGGAAAAAATAAATGACGACGTTTGCTATCTGGAGCGTCTGGCGGTGTCGCCCGATGAACGCCGGAAAGGATTCGGCGAGGCGCTGGTGAAGCATGGCCTGTCGGAGGCAAAGCGTCTTGATGTCCGGCGTGTGCAAATCGGCATCATCGCCGAACATCAGGAGCTGCATGACTGGTACGAAAAGCTGGGGTTTGAGGACATTGAAAGCAGGACCTTTCCCCAGCTTGTTTTTCGCGTGACGTTTATGGACTATTATTTTTGATTCCGTTGTTTCGTTTTCATGATTTTATTCTCCTGGAATTTTTCATGTTGACACTGACCCTCTTCACCCTATATAGGATGCCCACGCCTGCGGTTTGCCCGCGGGGGGTATAACATAAAAAATATGGACATCGCCTTCTGCATCATAAAGTATTTTATCCATTCGAATAATCATCTTCCTCCGGAAAGGATCACTCCATGCACGAGCTTATAAACTGGCTGCTCAACACCTTGAACGCCATGGGGTATCCCGGCATTTTTGCCCTGATGGCCATGGAAAGTTCCGTTATTCCCGTGCCCAGCGAGCTGGTCATGCCGCCGGCGGGATACCTGGCCCATCAGGGTCAGATGAATATCTGGCTGGTTATTCTCATGGGGACGCTGGGCAGTCTTGTCGGCGCCTATGCCAACTACTTTGTTTCTCACTGGCTGGGACGGCCGCTGGTTCTGAAATACGGCAAATATGTCGGGATCAACGAGAAAAAGTTTGCCAAAGTGGAAAGCTTTTTTCTGAAACATGGCGAGATTTCGACATTTATCGGCCGTTTGCTGCCGGTCATTCGCCACTTGATTTCCATTCCGGCGGGTATTGCCGGCATGAATCATCTGCGCTTTTCCCTCTATACGCTGGCCGGCGCCGGAATCTGGTGTACGATTCTGACCTGGATCGGCTACTTTATCGGCAAGGAACAGGAGCTTATTATGAAATACTCACGCCAGGCCGTCATTGGCGTGGTGATCTTCAGCGCGATTCTCATTGCCGTCTATGTCTGGAGACACAAAAAAAACAGCGTCAAGGTTGATTCATGAAATATAAGCTGACCGTTCTGATCGCTTTAGCGGCCATGTTTTTTCTGACGCCGTCCGTCGAGGCGAAAAGCATTTTTAAAATCGGCAATGATATTACCCTGGAGGAAGGGCAGCAGGCGGATTATGTGGTGGCGATCGGCGGGCAGATTACGGTTTACGGCCTGGCGGAAAAAAATGTCGTGGCGGTGGGCGGCTCGGTTGTTCTGACAAGCAAAGCGGTGGTCCGGGGCGATGTTATTTCGGTGGGCGGCGTGGTAACTCAGGGCGGCGGCGCGATGGTTTCCGGCGATATTGCTGAAATCAACACATCGTCCGTGCTGTCGTCCCTCGACTCCGCCATGCATGGGGAACTGGAAGGCTGGTCGCTTTTGCTCCATATTATTTCTCTGTGTTTTTTTGCCATCATCCTGATTATCGTGCTGATCATGACGCTGCTGATTCCCCGCTGGCTGGCCGCTGTCGCCCATGCCGTGGAGGAAAACAAGGTCAGATCATTTTTATGGGGGTGTCTGGTGACACTCGCGATTGTGCCCTTTTTCATGCTGCTGGTGATCTCCATTATCGGTATTTTCTTGATTCCGCTGGCGTTTACCGCGCTTTTGCTGGCGGCCATTGTCGGATTCATTGCCGTCGGTTCCATACTGGGGAACCGGCTGATTACGAAAATTTTTCCCGGATATAAAAAATCACTGATCAAGGAAACGCTGGTGGGTGTGAGTCTGCTTTGGCTGATCGGTATGATTCCTTACGGGGGGATGATCCTTAAGGCGATGGCCATCACATCGGGACTGGGCGGTGTCATGCTGGTGCTTTCGCGCCGCAGCGCCAGTCGATAATATCTTTTCATCTCTTTTTTTACCTATCTTGCATATTTATAATTTCAGGCAAATCAATGACTTGCGAAAATTTTTTATTGACATCAAAAACGATTTTCCCTATGGTTCGCGGCTAAGGAAAGGAGGGAAAGTTTATCGTCAAAATCGGATTGCTTTTTTGTTGCATGCTCAAGGAAAGGAGTAGTTGTTTTTTATGATAGCAAACGATTCTGGGATTAGCGGGGCTGTTGATCCCGCAAAGTTTAGAGGGAAGGTGTTGGCGATTGCGATTCTCGGTTACGCCTTCGATGGTATGGACATTATGGTGTTCGCCCTGGCCGCGCCGCTGCTGCTCAATTCGTGGGATACGCTCACAATTGCCCAGCTGGGTATTGTAGCAACATTTATGTTGCTGGGTATGAGTTTCGGCGGCTATATCTTTGGCCCTATCGCCGATAAGTTTGGCCGGAAGAAAGCTCTTGTTTGGTGTATCGCATTTTTCGGTATTACTACCGGTCTGGCGGGTTTCACCACGAATTACATTCAGCTGGCCGCACTGCGTTTCCTCGCGGGTTTGGGCCTTGGGGCGGAATGGGCATTGGCCGGCACGCTGCTGCAGGAATTTACGGAGCCCCAGCGGCGCGCCAAGATCAGTTCCTACATGATGTTTGGCTGGCCGCTGGGTTTTGGTCTGGCCGTTTTGATCAATATGTTTCTGTGCCCGACTTTGGGCTGGCAGGTTCTTTATTTCTTTGGCGCAACGGCGGTATTTCTTGCCATTTACATCCATTTCGCCGTTCCGGAATCACCGTCTTGGGTCAAGATGCACGAAGACAGGAAAAAGGGTATTGCGTCCGGAAGCCCCGTGGCTGCGGTTGGTTTTAAGGATCTTCTCAAACCGGAGAATGCCAGGTCTTTCTTCTGGGTTGTTGTGATTTGTACCTCTCTGATGGTCACCTACTGGGCGGTCAATACGTTCCTGCCCACGGTTCTGGCTCGTGAAAGAGGATTGAGTCCGAAAGCGTATAACTCATTCCTGCTGTTTTTGCAGTTTACCGCATGTCTCGGTTATCTTATGGGTGGTTTCAGCGCTACGAAATTCGGTAAAAAAGCGGCAATGGCTGTGTTCGCTTTTCTCTCCGCCGTCACGTTCTACGGGTGGCTGGCGTTTGAGTGGACGGACAATATCTTCTATATATGGGGCGCCTCCAACTGGATTGTTGCATCGGCCATCTGGGCTGTTTTGGCCGCTTATCTGGTCGAACAGTTCCCCGTGCACATCCGCGCCGTTGGCGTTGCCGCAGGCTTCTCGACGGGGCGTTTGATTGCCACGGTCGTTCCGTTGATCATGGGCACCGCGGCTCAGTCGTTGGGATTGACCACGGTTATGACGGCTGTTTCCGTATTCTATCTGATCTGCATGGGCGGCGTTCTCATGCTGAAATCTCCGGAGGCGGGTAAGCATTAAGCCGCAACGGAGGATTTGTTTGTTGTACTTCCGGGGGATTCGGCCCTGAAGCCAAAATCCCGGAAAGAAATTTCTCAATCATTTTTTAGCATGTCCGATGGATAACTTTCCCGACAGCCTCTCCGGTGAAAAACCGGAGGGGCTGTTTGCTTTGTGCGTCCGCCCGGGATTATTCCTGAAGAAAGTCGATAGCGGTCCGGTTGAACCTGTCCGGATCCTGGATGTGCAGGGCATGTCCGCATCCGGAAAAGGCCGCGATTCGCGCATGGGGAATCTGCTCGCTCATGTAGCGGTAGTTTTCAGGCGGGTAGTAATTGCTTTCGACGCCGTAGGTTAAAAGACACGGTACGGTGATGTCTTTAAGGAGCGGCCGATAATCCGAAGTCGCCATGGCAATCCAGAACGCGGCCATGATGGCCGCCCGGTTCTTTTTGATTTCTTCATATAACCAGGGCAGATCGTCTTTGCCCTTGAAATCCGCGGCGGCATTGAACTCCATTTTTTCGTTGTAAAGCGACTTGTTTAAAATCCGCTGGGCGACGACTCTGCTGTATGTTTCCCAGTCGCCCAGCATGACGGATAGCAGATACAGATTATCGTCATGGCCAAAATCCCCCGGCTTGCGGCTGAATACACCGGGAAGGCCCGAGGACCAGTCTTCCGCTTTAAGCAGTCTGGGCGTCATATCAATAATAATGATTTTGTCGATGGCCGCGCAGGAATAGGTTTTAATGAACTCGAAAATGACGGAAGCGCCCATGGACCAGCCGATCAGGGATGCTCTGGGAATATTCAACTCTAAAAGAAGCTGCTTCAAATCCGCCGCCAGACGGGCAAGTGTCAGATGATCGTCCCGCGTCTGGGACTGTCCATGTCCGCGCAAATCCATCGCGATGACTTGAAAAAACGGGGAAAGGGCCGGGATTTGCTTGCGGAAAAATGTTGAACTGGCCGTCAATCCGTGAATCAGCACCACCGGCCGCCCTGCGCCGCAGGTGGTGTAATACAATCGCACTCCGTCATCCGTCACGAAAAAAGGCATAAGCGCACCTCTCGATAACTTATAGCCTAATAGTCTTTTTTATTGAATCCACTCCTCCGCCAGCACGTCGCCTTTGAGGCCGACGATTATGGCTTTGAGGGGAACTTTGCGCGCCGCTTTCTGTAGTCCGGTCTGTGTAATTTGCATAAGCCCCCGGCAGCAGGGCACTTGCATGATGACGACCGTGAGGGTGTTGATTCTGGCCTCGTCTGCCATCCGGCGTATTTTTTCGATATACTCATCCTGTCCCTGATCCAGTTTGGGGCAGGCAATGGCGAGGCTCTTGCCTTTCAAAAAACGTTCATGAAAATCGCCGATGGAAAACGCGACGCAGTCCGCGGCGAGGACAACGTCGCGGCCGCGGAAGATATCCGCTGCGGGATTGATCAAATGCATTTGGATCGGCCAGTGTGTCAACTCCGAGGGGCGCGGCGCAATCGTTTCCGCGCGCACGGCAGAGGGCGCCTTGTGCTCCCAAACGGTTTGAGCCGTTCCGGGGCACCCGCCGCCGGCCGAAGGCTGCATTCCAGTGAGCGTCTGCAATGACGGCAAAACATTTGCGCCCTGAGATTCCTTCTTTTGCCTGGCCATGGCTTCGTGAACCAGTTTCTCATCGAACGGGTCCGCTTCGCGTTCTTCAATCGAAAGCGCGCCTTCCGGGCAAACGCCCAGACAGGCGCCCAGACCGTCGCAGAAAACGTCATTGACGAGTTTGGCCTTGCCGCCAATAATTTTGATGGCTTCTTCAGCGCAGCCCGGTACGCACAAGCCGCAGCCGGTGCATTTCTCTTCATCGATTTTAATGATCTTGCGTTTCATGACCTTTATATCCTTGAGTTGTATTTTGAATAAATTCTACGGCTTCATTTCTACAACAAAAAATGGACAAATACAATTTCGAAGCGCCGCTAAACGCCGCATGGCTGTCATGCGAATTCGCGTTGCAGTATGAAAACCGGATGGCGGGATTGCGCATGGAATGCTGATCTGGTGAGGCATGGGGCGAATGCCGGTAAAATACTTTTTGTAAAATTTTGTATTTTTTTTTCTTGTCAAGGGGGGGTAATTCTGCTAGTTCTACGTTGCAGTGAAAAATAAATCACGACATTTCAAGGAAAAGGAGGAGTTTATGAAGAGATTAAGTCTGGTCGTAGCATGTTTGGTGGTTATGGGTTTAATGGCATCAGCGTCTTTGGTTTATGCACAGGGTGTGGACATCAGTGGTAAATGGTTCTTCACGGTTGTTACCCCCAAAGGCAGTGGTAATCCGGTTGTTACGTTCAAGCAGGCCGGTGAAAAACTGACGGGTCACTATGCAGGTTCCATCGGCGAAGCCGATCTGACCGGCACATTGAAAGATGGCAATCTGACCTTCTCGTTCGTGACCGATCCCAAAGCCGGCCCCGCGATCTACACGGGCAAGGTTGATCCCAAAGATCCCAAGAAGATGTCCGGTACCGTTGATTTCGCCGGCAAAGCTAAAGGCACCTGGGAAGGCAAGTTGATCAAAAAGAAATAGGATGAATGTCTTTGAAGGCTTGAAATAAATCAAGCCGCCAATTGATCATTCACAGGAATTGAAAATGGGGGAGACAAACTTAAGTTGTCTCCCCCATTTTTTATAAAAGGAGTAAAGTTGAGCCACCTTTCTCCGAAATTTTAAGTAACTTTTTTCATCCATGGCGGCGGGCAAAGCCGTTTTTAATATTGTGTGCCATCGGTCTCATTTGAGAATTATTCTCCAGACGGTGGGGAGTTATTCCCCAAAATATCGCGGCAACCTGAAAATTAAAAAAAACGCTGTTAGAAATAATTAATCGTTATTACACACACGTAGACGGCATCTTCTCGAGTTGGCATACTCGTTGCTGTGATAAGTAAGAAGTGATGTGAAGCTCAAGTGAGTAAGAGAGTTGTTGGTAAAACGTTTTTCGAATGTGGAGTCCCTGGAGAACAGGGAATGTTTAAAAGAACTGAAGAAGAAGGAGGAATTTAAATGAAGAGATTAAGTCTGGTCGTAGCATGTTTGGTGGTTATGGGTTTAATGGCATCGGCGTCTTTGGTTTATGCGCAGGGTGTGAACATCAGTGGTAAATGGTTCTTCACGGTTGTCACCCCCAAGGGCAGCGGCAATCCGGTTGTCACCTTCAAGCAGGCCGGCGAGAAACTGACGGGCCACTATGCAGGTTCCATCGGGGAAGCCGATCTGACCGGCACATTGAAAGACGGTAATCTGACCTTCTCGTTCGTGACCGATCCCAAAGCCGGTCCCGCGATCTACACGGGCAAGGTGGATCCCAAAGATCCCAAGAAGATGTCCGGCACCGTTGATTTCGCAGGCAAAGCCAAAGGCACCTGGGAAGGCAAGAAAATCAAATAAGGTGGTTATCGGTTGAAGGATGGCAAATGGTTCAGCTCGACGGTTGTCCATCCATAGCGTTTGTGTACGGGGCAACAGGCATCGCCTGCTGCCCCGTACTTTTAGTGCGCCTAAACCAGGCTTCCCCACTGCATTTTAACGAAGAAAAATAAAATCTTCATCTCACGCATGCCGTTTTTTATGATTTGTCCACGCGGATGAGCATCGCGTCGCCCTGGGCATGCCCCGAGCAGATGCCGCAAACGCCGTATCCGCCGCCCCTGCGCTTCAGTTCGTAGCCCAGCGTCATGAGAATGCGCGCGCCGGTGGCGCCGATGGGGTGACCGAAGGCGACCGCGCTGCCGTTAACATTGACCTTTTTGTACATTTCTTCCTTGCTCATACCCAGAATGGACCGGCAACTGACCAGGGCCACGGCTGCAAAAGCTTCATTGACTTCGATTACTTCCATTTGATCGAGCTTCATGTCGTTTTGTTCGAGTACTTTTTTTATAGCCAGCCCCGGAACGGTAGCGATATCTTTGGTCGGCTGCGAGACTTCCGCATAATCGACAATCGTGAAGAGAGGTTTTAGCCCCAGTTCATCTGCTTTCTCGCGGCTCATGATCAGACAGACGTCGCCGCCGTCATTGACGCCCGGAGCGTTTCCGGCGGTTACGGAACCAGGCTTGCCGGTGACCGTGCTTAAATGGCCAAAAACCGGCGGGAGCTTGGACAGCCCGTCCAGTGTGGTGTCCGGCCGCGGGCCTTCGTCTTTATCCATGATGACGATTTTCTTTCCCTGTTTCACTTCGACCGGGAAAATTTCATCGTCGAGTCTGCCTTCATTCATCGCTTTCACCGCGTTCATCTGGGAATTGAGCGCCCATTCATCCTGTTCGAGTTTGGAAAAACCGAATTCATCGGCGACTTCCGAGCCGTGAAGCGCCATGTGGCGATTGTAGAACGCGTCCCACAGGCCGTCATAGACCATCGTGTCAATCACGCGGCCGTTGGGCAGGGCCATCTTCGCGCCCCAGCGCATGTCCGGCAGGACAAACGGGCAGTTGCTCATGC
>CAZGDK010000075.1:0-14934 GCA_964525155.1 uncultured Smithella sp.
TACGTGCACGATCCGATGCAGTGGGTAGACCCCATGGGACTGGCGGGGTGCCCGAAGAATACATGGAATCAGTTTCAAAAAGCGACAAAAGGTAAGTATCTATCTCGATCTCAAGCCGCAAAATCTTATAGAACACTTGTTGGCAAACAATCACCTTGGCCTGAAGGTTATGTTCCAAATAGAGGCAATCTTTCACCTGGAACAAGATTTAATGTGGCATTAAGTCCAGGTCAGTCATCTTCAAACCCGGGTGCCTTTGGAACATTTGACAAAATACCAAACACAGATTACGTACGCAATAATCTTGCAGTTAAAAAAGCGTGGAAACCAGCAATTGACAGAGTTGCTACTTATGAAGTGGTAAAAACCATGCCCGCTAATACTGGACCTGTTGGGCCACAAATTGACAAAGTTGCAGGCTGCTATCTCCCTGGTGGCGGATCACAGGTTGAAATGCTTGTCCCAAGTACTAATAGAATGAGTTACTTAAAACTAATTGGCGAAGTAGCGATTAAATGAGGTAAGAATTATGGAGATTCAAGATTTATTGTTGGATAAAATAAACAACACATTAACATGGTGTTATGATGATAATATTATTTCTGTTAAAGAAAACGACGTTCAAAATGCAATGGTTTATAAAAAGTATAGAATGGTGATTGTGCTGGTTGGTCAAGATAAAAATCCTTCAAAGATGAAAGGTTTCTTATCAAATGGTGTGTTGAAATTTGAACATTCTCCTCCAGAAGGCTTCATGTTTTCATTTCTCACTGAGCATCCGGATATTGGTCTTGCTGTGGTATGTGGTGCAACTAATAAAGTTAATGGCTGGTATGATTGGCATTTTTCGATTAATCCCAAAACAGGTGATATGAAAAGATATTGCCCTGCATATTGAAAGCGAACTCAGGTGCAAGGGGCTTCAAAGGGATTTCTGCGGGGTAAATCATTTTGATTGAACCCATGATTTGAACTTGTGATTACGAAGAAATTATAATTCCAAGAGGTGGCAGTTGCACCGGGGCGTGCCTTCGCTCAATGCCCGCGACTGTGGCTCTAAGGCTCATTACGCGACGTCCAAAAACTCGCCTGCGCTCAAACAGTTTGGCCGTCTGATGCTCCATTTCGCCAAGAGCCACAACGTCCCGGTCATGATTCGCTGAAGTCACACCCCGGCACAACTGCGGGTTTTTGTAATAAATACAACCGACCCTACTTATTCCTATTTATTCTTAAGTTTTGTTTTCGTTGGCTATCTAGTTCTTGCAGAACTGTTTTGTCTTTTGCGTTATTCCACAATGGATCATACACAACTGACCACGCCGCATTGGTAGGTGATACTTTAAGCCATTCAACGCCAATGATGAATAGCTGCTCTTGAGACCTACCGCTATCCCACTGGCATCGCCAAATTGTGGGCCAGGTAGGTGGCTTATTACGGGAAGCGGTTTGGGCAAGCCAATTAAGCACCAATGTTTGCAATTCCTCACAGTTCGCACCATGTTGATTCAATGTGAGCCACATGTCGCCCCAAGCCGAATGCCAGATCGGTGCGCTTTTCAGCCAGGTCATTGCCTCTTTCAGGGAGAAGATGGGGACATCCTATAATCTTCCCGTCAAGAGAAAAAAGCATTTTAAAAAATGCAATGATCTCGGTTGAATAAAATTCACTCCTTGTTCTAAACGCTCGCCTGCCGTTCGTCTGCAAGGCAGACGTGCTGTTTTTTGTTCCATGGTGCTCACCTTTTTGTTGGACCTTAAATCTCATCGTTATCAGTATCCGGCATTTGCCGCTGGCGGCAACACCCATCATCCCTTATCCAGATTTTAAAGTCAGTGAGCGGCTCTTTATTGTCCCTCCCGAGGTCTTTTGCCTCAACGCTGTTACTCGAGCTCGCTTCAAAGAAAAATCTGGACGGTTCTATTTTAGTTTGCCAAGCAAATCCTTTTTGGCAGAAAACTGGAATATAATTTTACATTTGCCCTTTAAATGCAAAATTTCCATTCCTTCCGATTAAATATAAAATGATATGCAGTTGCAGCGGGGTGTGACTTGGCGAATCATGGCCGCGACGTTGTGGCGCTTGGCGAAATGGCGTATAAGACTGCTAAACTGTTTGAGCCCGAAGGGCGAGTTTTTAGCAGTCGCGCAATGAGCATAGCGCCACAGTCGAGGACATTGAGCCAAGGCACGCCCCGATGCAACTGCTACCTTCTAGTTCTTTTTCCTGGATGCCCGCCTTCGCGGGCATGACGTGAGGTGGTTGAATTTCCGTCAGCCATTTACCTGTAGATGCCAAGCAGGAATGACATGAGGTGGTATAATCTTTTTTCAACTTGGGGGAGCATGACCTATTCTCGGTAAAAATTCTCAACCAATTACTATTATTAACGAAAGTAATATTTCCCCGAATCCTGTGGTATCTTGGGGACGTGGTATCTTGGGGACGTACTTCAATATATCAATCGGACAAAAGAATACCTCGAATATAATTTTTCATTCGCAGTAGATTCTTTATTTTTTCGAACATTCATCTGAATAAACAGTAGTTGCGCCGGGGTGTGGCTTCGGCAAATTATGAACGGGACGTTGTGGCGCGAGGAGCGGCGGAGCGTCAGACGGTCAAACTGTCTGAGCCGCAGGCGCGTTTAAGGCCCACGCTCCATGAGCCGCAGCGCCAAAGTCGCGGACATGCGGGCGCAGGCAACCCGGGGGCAACCGCCACCTCACACCTTCTCTGCAACAATAGTCGATTTGACTTGACATCAACGCCCTTTATTAAATAAGAGATTCTTGTCTTCAAGATTTGCATTGTCGCCACAGATGATATTTTTTGCGGAAATCGTTTTCTGGCACCTTAAGAAAGAAATTACAAAGGAGGAAAATGGAATATCTATGAAAAATCGTTTACGGTTGGGAACATTTCTTGTTTTAGCGCTGATGTGGGCAGCTGTTCATCAGGTGCAAGCGGCATCTTATACCTTTTCTTTTACAGGCGAGACGACCAGCGGATATGGATTATTGGATGTCGACGCCGACGGGAATGTAACGTCCGGCATGATCACATCTGACGGATATGGGACCTTGCAACTTCTTGCCGTCGACCCCTCACAGCAGGCCTCACAGGGTTTCACCGACTATGGTTACTTGTCTGCGGACAACGTGGAAGTATCTTTTTATTACGACAATATATTCGATGCATTCAATCCATATCTTGACTCCAATGGATTGGCGTTCAAAAATGACGACACCTCTCTTAATATCTATTATTACGAAGGGGCTTATGAAATCATGGCTTTTGAAAATATCGGCCATTATGTCAATGGTGAAACCGTTACCTTTGACGTCAATCCGGTTCCGGAACCGGTCTCTTTTCTCCTTTTGAGTTTGGGTCTTGCGGGACTGGCAGGAATAAGACGGTTGAGAAAATAGCCGAAAAAGGTGGGAACTCAAAAACGCTGTTTCCTTGTTTACCTCTCCTGTAACGGCAATGTCTTTATGACGATTTCTTCTGCGCGCTTGTCTTTCCAGCGCCAGGCGCGCAGACCCAGCGCCCTGGATAAACTTTCATAGCGCTGCAAAAAGTTTTCTCCGAAGGGATTTTCCGCCGCCCGCAGGAAGTCCGGATCAAACGCCCGTTCGCCGTCCCACCATTCCCACAGCAGATAACTGACGAGGGCGACTTCCAGCACCATTGAGTCGATCGGTTCGATGTCCCTGTCAAAACCGCAAAGCATCCCGATTTGCGCTTCGGCGACGGTCTTTTGCGCCTCTTCTGCGTCGGCGCAGAAGCTGCACGAATCGATGATCAATACTTTATTGTGCAGGGGCGCGCCGCCCGCGGACGCCAGCATCGCGCGAATATCGGCCCAGCCCAATGGCGTCACCTGCCCCTGATTATTGCGGATCAGCAAATGCCTGTGGCCCTCCTCCGGATCCCGGCCATGCGCGCCGAGTATCATGATGCCGGAGCCGGGGTTTGAGCAAAAAAGGGCAAACTGACTGGCCAGGGAATCCGCGGCGTCAATCGTGGCCAGCGTCACACACAAGGGCACGGCGTCGTTTTCCCAGCACCAGGCGTCGCCGAATCCCGACCAGAAGGATTTGGCCGTATAGCGCGCGCTGTATTCCCCATCGCCGTCGTTACGCCAGAACGCCTCAACAAATTGTATGTTCATCTTCCACCTCCCGCGCAGAACTCAAGGGCAACTGCGCAGTGAACCATGTAGCCGTCAGTTCCAAGGAAAATCAAATATTTTTTTCCGGGTAAAAAAGCCGCCCCGGAACCATCCATAACCTTTTTCATTCGGCGCCTGCGCACGCCACCCCCTTTGTCAAGTTAAAACAGCCTGTTGGTTACACCCGCCGTCGCAGGCCTGGTGTGTTGTTTTTATTAAAGATATTCTGAAAAAAGCCGATTCATACAGAGGTTATATAAGCTTGATCCACCGGGAAAAAAACTTAATGACAGGCAGGCCATGTCCTCTGGTTTTTCAATGAGATTAGCTGGATACAGATTAATCAGCCAGATTGGTGAAACGCACAATTCCATCGTTTACCGGGCGGTTAAAGACGGAAACGCCCAAACGGTTGTCATCAAAATGTCCCGGATGGCCTCCCCCCAGCCGGGACAGGTTGCCAGAATCAAGCATGAATATGATTTGATGAGCGGCATCGATATCGACGGCATTATCAAAACTCTTGATTTTATTGATCACGAGGGTGTCCTGGCGCTTGTGCTGGAAGATTTTGGCGGGGCGCCCCTCAAGGAAATGATTCCCGGCGGCTTTACGATGGACCACTTCCTTCATCTGGCCATCCGCTTGGCGGAAATCCTGGGACGGCTCCATCAGGCCAACATCTGCCACCACGACATCAAGCCGCATAATATTCTGGTAAACCCGGAAACCGGCGTGGTCAAGATTGCGGACTTCGGCATCGCCGTGGATGTGCAAAACATTGACAGCGACATTGCCAATCCCATGGTGATGGAAGGCACCCTGCCATATATCGCGCCGGAACAAACCGGACGGATGAACTGCGCCGTGGATTACCGCGCGGACCTGTACTCCCTTGGGGTAACCTTTTATGAAATGCTCACCGGCCAGATTCCTTTCCGGTCGAAAGACGCCGTGGATATTATTCACGCCCATATCGCCAAAATGCCCCCATCCCCCCGGCAATTGAATTTGGACATCCCCTTAGTCGTTTCCAATATCGTGATGAAGCTTCTGTCCAAATCCGTTGAAGAGCGCTATCAGAGCGGTTTCGGACTGGCGGAGGACCTTCGGGAATGCCTGCGCCAGTTTCAGAAAACAGGCCAGATCGTCCCGTTTCAACTGGGTCTGCATGATATTTCACCACGCTTCATCATTCCTCAGACGCTGGTCGGCCGGGATGCGGAAATCTATGCCCTGCGCGCAGCCTTCGAGCGGATTGGCCGCGGCCAGGTGGAAATCATTTTTATTACCGGAGAGGCGGGCATTGGAAAATCGTCGCTTGCCCATGACATGGCCAGGTCGATTGTCGGCAAGCGCGGATATTTTATCGCCGGCAAATATGATCAGTTCCGTGGAACCATCCCTTACAGCGGCGTCAAACAGGCTTTCCAGGGATTCGTGCCCCAGCTGTTGACGCAAAGCGATGAACAATTGGGGCATTTGAAGGAACGGCTCCTGGCCGCTTTGAGTCCCAACGGCAAGATCATCACGGATGCCATCCCGGAAATCGAGTTGATTATCGGAAAGCAGCCCGATGTTCCGGAACTGGACCCCAAGGAAACCCAAAACCGCTTCACGCTATGTTTCAAGAATCTCATTCATGTCTTTGCCGATAACAACACACCGTTTGTTTTTTTTATGGATAATATGCAATGGGCGGATCCGGCCAGCTTCCGGCTTTTTCAGGCGGTTTGCTCCGATCGGGAATTGCAAAACACGCTGTTTATCGGAGCCTACCGGGATATGGAAATGCCGGCCGGCCATCCCCTGTTGCAGGTGCGCGAAACCTTTGGAGCCGCGGGCATTGCCGTCAACATTCTTAGGCTGACGGCCCTTACCCCGGCCACCATTCAGAAGTTGATTGATGCCTTGTTGCATGGCGCCCCCGACGCCTCCCTTTCCCTGGCGCAGGTCGTTTACGACAAGACCAAGGGAAATCCTTTTTTCGTCCATCAATTTCTCAAAATGCTTCACGACCAGCATCATCTTACCTTTGACCATGCGGCGGGATGGGTCTGGGATCTTAAGCAAATCCGGAAATTGCAGGTCACTGAAAACGTGGTCCGGTTCATGTCCGACCAGTTTCATCAGTTGCCCTCCACGCATCAGCAGATTCTCAAATATGGCGCCTGCATCGGGAACCGGTTCGATCTGGAAACCCTGTCTTTTGTCTCCAAGCGTTCCCTCACTGAAATTTTATCCATCCTCGATGGGCTCACCAATGAAAATCTGATCTACCGCGCGGGAAACGTTTACGGTTTTCAGCACAACCGTATTCAGGAGACGGCCTATCTGCTTTTGACCCCGGAAGAACGGGAGCGCATTCATTATGAGATCGGCCAGCGGGAACTTGTGTCCACCCCTCCCGAACAAATGCCCCAGCGCGCTTTTTATATTTGCGATCAGTTAAATCTGGCGCACCGCCTTTTATCCTCACAAGCCGAGCGTACGCGCCTGGCGGAACTGAATCTGAAAGCGGGCATCAGCGCCAAGGAAGCCGCGGCCTACGATGCGGCGGCTGCTTACTTTACCGCCGGCATTGAACTGCTGCCGCAGGATGCCTGGCAGACAGGTTATGCGCTCACCTATGCCCTGCACATTGAACAAATGGAATGCCTGTACCTGAACCGGAATTTCGAGCAGGCTGAAAAACTTTTCGAGATTGTCGGGGCGCAGGCAACGACGAAAATCGATAAAGCCAGGGCATACAATGTTATGATCATTCTTTACACGATCAAACGCGCGCCGCGTGACGCCATGGAACTGGGCATCGAGGCGCTCAAAATTTTCAACATCCACATCCCCATCGACATAGGCAAGGCGCAGGTTGCGCTGGAACTGACCAAGGCGCTTTTCAATCTGAAAAAAGTCGGTCTGGAAAAGATCCCGGACCTGCCGCTGATGAAGGACGCCGAACTGCTGGCCGTCAACGAACTGATGCTCAACATCGGCCATCCCGCCTTTTACGCCAGCCGGAACCATTTTGCCTTCTTCGCTCTGCGCAGCTTCAACTATTGTCTGACGCGCGGGCTTGTGCCCCACGCGAGCATCGCTTTTATTATCATGGCCACTATTGTCCAGAACAATCTGGGCAACTACGAGCTGGCCGGCAAACTGGGAGAAATGGCTCTGAAACTCAACCAGAAGATGGACAATCGCCAGTTCGACGCTACGGTTTTGCATACTTTCGCCTTTTTTATCCAGCACTGGAAAAAACACCTCCGCCATGACCTTGATATATACGCCAGGGTCCATGAGCTTGCCGTCAACACCGGAAATTATATCTACGTGGGGCACAGCATTAATGCCCTTGCCGAGGCGCGGCTGTCGCTGGACTACCGGCTTGACGATATTCTGAGTGATCTGAAAAAACACGAGGACTTCATTGCGCATTCGAAAAACACCCTCATCTCCCGCGAGTATTACCAGATCATTCAGTGGATTTCGGCCCTGAAAGGGCTCACGCCTGTTCGTCATGACTTATCGGGAAACGGTTTGGATCTTGAAGAACACATCGCACAGTTCAGACGCGAGGAAAACATTTTCGGATTATGCCTGTCGCTTTTGCATAAAATGACCCTGCTGGTCTCCTACAGAAAGTATGAGGAGGCGCTTCCGGTGGCCGTGGAGCTGGATCGGCATATTCCGTCCATCATGGGCCCCGCGATGATCGCGGGATACTATTACCACTACTCATTTATATTGATAGCGCTTCTGAGAGAAGCCAGCCCTTACCGGCAAAGACGCTACACCTTGACCCTTCAGCGCAATCTCAAAATGCTCAGAAAATGGGCTTCGCTGTGCCCGGAAAATTTCAGTCACATGCATGATCTCATTTGCGCGGAATACGCCGGATATGAAGGCCAATTTCAAGAAGCCGTCAAACGCTATCACAGCGCCATAACCAGCGCTCACGACAACGGATTTCTTCATCTGGAGGCCATTGCGTGCGAACGTCTGGCCGTCTTGTACCTGGTCTGGAATTACCAGGAAGAGGCGGGCATTTTTATCCGCCGGGCTTACAACTGCTATGCGTACTGGGGCGCCTCGGCCAAAGAACAGGATTTGCAGGAGCGCTACCCCCATTATCTGCGCCATGAAGCGATTCCCCAACCGGCGGCAACGGACACGGAGCCGTCCGCATCGGAGTCGTCCGCACCCAGCCTGGATATGGCAACGGTCATTGAAGTCGCCCAGGTCATTGCCGGCGAAATAAAACTGGATGGTCTTTTGCGGCAGACCATGCATCTTTCCATCGCCAACGCCGGCGCCCAGCGGGGCTATCTCCTTTTGGAATCCGACGGACGTCTGCTGGTTCAGGCCAGCGAAGATGTGGCAACAGGCGAACAGCGCGTATTGCAGGCCGTTTTGCTCGACGAATGCGACGGGGTCGCCGCGAGCGTCGTTCATTACGTCTATCGCAGAGCAACACCCCTGATCCTCGGCAACGCCGGCCGGGAGGAAAACTTCCGCAACGACCCGCATATTGTCGAGGCGCAATGCAAATCCATCTTGTGCCTGCCGATTCTAAACAAGGGCGCCGTCATGGCCATCCTGTACATGGAAAACAACCTGACCGCCGACGCGTTCACGCTCGAACATTTAAAAATTCTTCAGATCATTTCGTCGCAGGCGGCCATTTCTCTTCAGAACGCCAAACTGTATGAAAACATCACCGAGGAAATCGACGTCCGCAAAAAAATCCAGGAAGCGCTCAGGGTCAGCGAAGAAAAATACCGAACCATCCTTGAGGAAATGCCGGACATCTATTCCGAAACGGACGTGGAAGGCGTCATCACCTTCGTTAATCCCGCCGTCTGTACAACCACGGGATATAACAAACAGGAGCTCATCGGGGCCAATATCCGGATGCTTGCATCGGAGGGTGACTATGAACGTCTGGAACAATTCTATGAAAACATGATCCGGATGGGATTGTCCGCCACGCTTTTGATCGCAACCGTGAAAGGGAAACAAGGCAGAATAACGCCCATGGAAATCGTGGTGTCGCCGATCCGCGACAAGTTCGGAAACCTCACCGGCTTTCGCAACCTCGGCCGCGACATTACCGAGCGCAAACGCCTGGAACGCGACCTTCTGGCCTCCCATCAAAAAATGCAAAACGTCCGGGTGGCCACCATCCTGGGCCTGGCGAAACTGGCCGAATATCGCGACGAGGCCACCGGCACACATCTGGAGAGGATCCGCGAGTATGCCCGCATCCTGGCGCGGGAGCTTGCCACAAAACCGGAATATTTGGGCTACATCACCGACGAATATATAGAAGACATCTACCATTCCTCCATTCTGCACGACATCGGTAAAGTCGGCGTTCCGGACGCCATTTTGCTCAAACCCGGCAAGCTGACGCGTGAGGAATTTGAAGTCATCAAAATTCACACAACGCTGGGCGGAGATGTTCTGCGGGCGGTGGAGGGAAAAATCGAGGGGCAGTCCTTCCTCACGCTGGGCAAGGAAATCGCCTATTATCATCATGAAAAATGGGACGGAACCGGCTATCCGCACGGATTGAAAGGCCAGCTGATTCCGCTTTCCGCTCGCATTGTCGCGCTGGCGGATGTTTATGACGCGCTCACATCCAAACGCGTCTACAAAGAAGCGTTTTCGCACTGGCAGGCGGTAGACATCATCGTGAAAGACCGCGGCACGCATTTCGCGCCGGACGTGGTGGATGCGTTTCTGGCCCACGCCGAAGATTTCCGTAAAATCCGCGAAGAGTTGAACGCGGGATAAACGCACGGCAGGATTGGGCTTCGAAATACAGCCATTTGTATTGCAACAGGGTGAGGATATGAATTTTTTTTCAAGCATGGATTTGATTCTTCTGAGCGTTACCGCTTACGTCGGTTTCTACTACCTTGCTCTGTTCGCTTTCAAAAGCGACGACAAAACGAATCTCTATTTTTCTTTATTATGCTTCGCCATGGCGCTTTTGGATCTGATGACCATGGGGCTTTACATGTGCGGATCAATGCACGCAGGCATCCTCTGGCAGAAAGGACAGTTCTTCGCCTCGGCGTTCATCGCCATCGGCTTTCTGCTTTTCACCTTCAGCCTGCTGGGGATTAAAAGCACCGCCCTCCAAAAGGCTTTGATCATCCTGTTTGCGCTGATTATCCTGGGCGGAATCGTTTTTGACCGGCATATCATTGACGCAAGCCGGCCCAACATCCGGGGAGTCACCGTTTTTAATATTCCACTGGTTTACTTTGAAGCAAAGCTTGGCCCCTTGTTTAACGGACTCGTGCTCGTGATCTGGGGCGGCATGATTTACGTTCTCGGGATTCTGCTGAAAGCCTATTTCCATGAGAAAAAACGCTATCTGCTTCCTTTCATCATCAGCTTTGCCGTTTTTTTCGCGTCCGCGTTCATCGATACGCTGGTGTCCGCCAATGTAATTTTGTTTTTATACACCGCCGAATATTCATTTTTCATCATGATTATCGTGATGGATCTGACGTTGCAAAAGCGCTTCATCGGCGCGTTCAAGGAGGTTGAAACCCTGAACCTGGAACTGGAAGAAAAAGTGCTGCATCGAACGTCGGAGATACAAAAAATGGCCGATATGTTAAGCGACGCCAATAAAACGCTGGAAGAAAAAAATACCATTCTGGCCCAGCTTGCCGAACGCGACGGCATGACCAAACTTCTCAATCATGTGGCTTTTCACGCGCGGGCCTCCGAGCTTTTGAGCCTTTCCAGAAGACAGAACTTCAGCATCGGCATCATCATTATGGATATCGACTACTTCAAAAATATCAACGACACCTACGGGCATCAAACCGGCGACCGGATCATCGTCATGGTTGCCGACATCTTGCGCCGGCACTCCCGAGCTTATGACATAAAATCCCGTTATGGAGACGACGCCGCCCTGGCCATTTTGCGAGAGTATGACGCTGTCGGCCGTTACGGCGGAGATGAATTCGCCATTGCGCTGCCTTTCTGCGGCTTGCAGGAAACCAAGACCATCGCGGACAGAATCTGTGAAAAGATCAGGGCCCTGTCCCTGCCGGAGCATCCTGACATTCATGTAACCGCAAGCCTCGGCTGCGCCGTCTTGCTGCATCCGGCCGTGTGTGAAACGGAATTGAAGCTCATTCGCCTTGCGGATCAGGCGTTGTACGAGGCCAAAAAGCAGGGCCGGAATCAATCCGTCCTTTACACGCTTGAATAGGCTCCCGGACAAATACGGCGCTTCCATTGTTTAAACAGTATCATAGAGGGGTCGCCGGAATTTTTTATTGACAAAAAACTGGATTTCTCTATACTTCAAACCAGTTTACGTTAAGTGGAATTGGAAGTGCGCTTGTTACAAAAATGAACACTCAGAGGCCGGTTAAAGGGACGCTGAAACCGATGTCTGCTGATGGCGACACAATTGTGGAAGAGGTGCTTTTATGTCCGGTTTTGTAAAAAAGACGATGGGGGATGTCATTTTCGACACGGCCGGAAAATTTCCAGGACATCCGGCGCTTTCCGCCCCGCAATTTAATGTCCGGCTCACATACCGTGAACTTTACGATCAATGCCGCAAAACAGCCAAGGGCCTGATGGCGATCGGCGTCAAGCGCGGCGATCATGTATCCGTCTGGACGACCAATGTTCCCGAATGGATTTACCTGCAATACGCGCTGGGCATGGTCGGCGCGATCCTCGTCACGGTGAACACCAATTACCAGTCGCATGAGCTGGAATATATTCTGAGGCAGTCCGACTCCACGACGCTGTTTCTGATCGACTCCTATCGCGACACCAGTTTTTACGACACGGTGCGGCGCATTCTGCCGGAGCTGGACCATCACCGCCCCGGCGAGCTCTCTTCCAAAAATCTCCCGCAAGTGAAGAATGTCGTCTACATCGGGAAAAGAGAAAACACCCCCGGAATGTTCCAATTTCGCGATCTGATCCGCCTGGGCGATAAAATCCTGGATCGGGACCTCGACGACCGGATGAAATCGCTTGCCGATTCCGATGTCATCAACATGCAATACACCTCCGGAACCACCGGCTTTCCCAAAGGCGTGATGCTCACGCATCATAACGTCGTCAATAACGCCCGCATGGTGGGTGACGTCATGGGCATGACCGAGAAAGACACTCTCTTGATTCAGGTGCCGGTTTTTCACTGCTTTGGCTGCGTGATGAGCACGCTCAACTGCGTCTACCATGGCTCCGCCATGGTTCTGGTGGAATCCTTCGATCCCGCCCTGGCTCTTGAATTTATTGCCGCCGAAAGATGCACGGCGATCAACGGCGTGCCAACCATGTTCATTTCGATTTTAAATCATCCCGATTTCGACCGCTATAATCTGACCTCGCTGCGCACCGGTATCATGGCGGGCGCGCCCTGCCCGGAAGAAACGATGAATCAGGTGCGCACAAAGATGCACTGCCCGGAGGTAGTGATCGCGTTCGGACAGACGGAATCTTCGCCGGTCATGACCATGACACGCCGCGATGATCCGGTTAAACTGCGCGTGTCCACCGTGGGCCGGCTCCTGCCGGACATCGAAGGCAAAATCGTCGATCCCGCAACAGGAGAGGATTTGCCCTCCAACACGCAGGGAGAAATCGTCACGCGCAGCGCCTGCGTCATGAAAGGCTATTACAAGATGCCTGAAGCCACGGAACATGCCATCGACCGCGCAGGCTGGCTGCACACGGGCGATCTGGGCGAAGAAGATGAAAACGGCTATTTCAAGGTCACAGGACGCATCAAGGACATGATCATCCGCGGCGGCGAAAACATTTACCCGCGCGAGATTGAAGAATTCCTCTACACGAATCCGAAAGTTGCCAATGTGCAGGTCATCGGCATTTCCGATCATAAATACGGCGAACAGGTGCTGGCGGCCATCCAGTTAAAAAGCGGTCAGCAGGCCACGGCGGACGAGTTCATCGACTTTTGCAAAAACAAAATCGCCCGGCACAAAATCCCCAAATACTGGGAATTTGTCGACAGCTACCCCATGACGGCCAGCGGCAAGATTCAGAAGTTTAAAATGAAGGAAATGTTTGAGAAGAAGTACAAAGAAGGATAAAGGTTCAAGGTTCAAGGTGCAAGACTGATATTCCCTCCTTTTCTAAAGGAGGGGTAGGGAGGATTTTTAAAAGACCAACTGCGGAATAAAGGTCTGATACTTTTTTTGTCATTCCCGCTTGTGCCCTTCAGGGTGCGAAGGCAGGAATCCAGTCATAAAACAGAGCCGAAGGCCTCCGAATAACCTTGGTCCTTGAACCTTGTACCTTGAACCTTTTTTTAAATGAAAGGAAAAATCATGACCAACATCATCAACCGTGACACCATCGGCGATATGGCAAGGCGGGCCGCAACCAAGTACGGCGATAAAACCGCCATCATTTTCCGCAATCTGAAACTTTCGTTTTATGATCTGGAACGCGAATCCAGACGTTTTGCCAATCTCATGACGCGGCTGGGCGTCAAAAAAGGAGACCGGGTCGCCGTCTATGCCTACAACTCGCATTATTATCCCATCAGCATGATCGGCCTGGCCAAAATCGGCGCGATTCAGGTGCCCATCAACTACATGCTCAACGCGGAGGAAATCGCTTACATCACCAATCACTCCGGCTCGAAAATTTTTATTGTGGAAGACACCCTTTATCCCGTCATCGCCGGGGATATGCCAAAATTCTCGTCGGTGGAAAAATGGGGTTTTCTTCCTCTGGGCGACGCCGATGTCCCGAAAGGTTTTTTCAATCTGATCAAAGAAATGAAAGCCATGAGCTACGACGAACCGCAGGTGGATGTGGGCGCGGAAGACATCGTGCAGATTCCGTACACCAGCGGAACGGAGTCCAAGCCCAAGGGAGCGATGCTGTCCCATCGGGCGCTCATGTCGCAGTATCACAGCTGCATCTTCGACGGCCAGTACGAAACCGACGATGTCAGCCTGCACGCCCTGCCCCTGTTCCATTGCGCGCAGCTCCACTGTTTTCTCATGCCGTACCTTTACGTCGGCGCCACCAACGTCATCATGCATAAGGCGGATCCGCTGGAAATGATCCGGCTGATTGAACACTATCAGATCACGCACATGTTCGCGCCGCCCACGGTCTGGATCGGCATTTTAAATCATCCCCAATTTAAGAATTACAACCACAGAAGCCTCAAAAAAGCGGCCTACGGCGCAAGCATCATGCCGGTGGAAATCATTAAACAGTTATCCGTCACCTTCCGCGGCCTGAAACTGTGGAATTACTATGGCCAGACGGAAATGGGGCCGGTGGCCACGATTTTGAAGCCGGACGATCAGTTGCTCAAACCCGGCTCCGCGGGCAAACCGGTTCTCAACGTGGAAACACGCCTGATGGATGACGAAGGCAAGTTCGTTGCTTTAGGCGAGGTGGGTGAAATCGTGCATCGCTCCGGTCATGTCATGACCGGCTATCTCAACGATGCGGAAAAGACGGCTGACGCCTTTTTGTTCGGGTGGTTCCACAGCGGCGATCTGGGCCGGTTTGACGCCGACGGCTATCTGTATGTGGTGGACCGCAAAAAAGACATGATCAAAACCGGCGGCGAAAACGTGGCGTCGCGCGAAGTCGAGGAAGTGCTCTACCGCTATCCGGGCGTGGAGGAAGTCGCCGTCATCGGCCTGCCCGATCCCAAGTGGATTGAAATCGTGGCCGCGGTGGTCGTGCCCAAAAAAGGCGCGGCGCTTGACG
>CAZGDK010000076.1:0-14631 GCA_964525155.1 uncultured Smithella sp.
TAAATGTGATAGTTCAACTTGCCTAGATCTGCGGCAAATGATAAAAGGCCGCTTGCTATTTTTAGAGAGAAAGGCGTTGAGCTGATTTGATGAAGAAGAAAATAACTGATATTATTGAGCTTTCTGTGAAGGCGTGCACTGACAAGGGCCTTTTGCCCGCCGTCGATCTACCCCGGATTGAGGTGGAAGTTCCGGCCAATGCCGATCATGGCGATTACGCGTCCAATGTGGCGATGGTTCTGGCATCCCGGGCCAAACAGAATCCGCGCAAAATTGCTCAGGCAATCCAGGATAATCTGATCGACAGCGAAGGCATGGTTGAAAAAACACAAATTGCCGGTCCCGGTTTTTTGAATTTTTTCATTAAAGACGACGTCTGGCGTCAGGTTTTGCGGACTATTTTAAAACAGCAGGACCGTTACGGCGTCCTCGACATCGGCGGCGGCGCAAACGTGCAGGTGGAATTCGTCAGCGCCAATCCCACGGGGCCTTTGCACATCGGGCATGCGCGCGGAGCGGTGGTAGGCGATGTGCTGGTGAATCTTCTGACAACGGCCGGCTATAAAGTTTCCAAGGAATACTACATCAATGATGCCGGCAATCAGATGAACAATCTGGGCAAATCCGTATGGTATCGCTACCGCGAAGCCCTGGGGGAAAAAATCGAATTTCCTGAAAATTGCTACCGCGGCGATTACATCCGGGATATCTCCGCCGATATTGTCAAAAAGGATGGAAGCCGGTATCTGACGGCCAATGAAGACGAAACGATTGCGTATTTCAACGGCATTGCCGGCGGCCTGATTCTGGAGGAGATCAAACAGGATCTGAAAGATTTCGGTGTGACGTTTGATCAGTATTTCAGCGAGAAGGAACTTTACAAAAACAACGGCGTGGCTGATTTGCTGGCGTCTTTGCAGAAGCAGGGCTTTATCTATTCGGACGGCGAGACGCTCTGGTTTAAAACGACGGCTTACGGAGATGAAAAGGACCGCGTGGTCATCCGCAAAAACGGCGAGCCGACTTATTTTGCCGCCGATATCGCCTATCATCAAAATAAATTCGCGCGCGGCTTTAGCATGCTCATTGATATCTGGGGCGCGGATCATCATGGCTATATGCCCCGTCTCTGGGCCGCCATTCAGGCGCTGGGTCATAATAAAGATGATTTGAAAATCATCCTGGTGCAGCTGGTGAACCTTTTGCGGGCGGGCGAGCCGGTTGCCATGTCCACACGCGCGGGCGAATTCGTGACGCTGCGCGAAGTGCTCGATGAAGTGGGAAAGGACGCGGCCCGCTACAATTTCCTGATGCGCCGCTCGGACAGCCATCTGGATTTTGATCTGGAGCTTGCCAAACGGCAGTCCAATGAAAATCCCGTTTATTATGTGCAGTACGCGCATGCCCGTATTTGCAGCATCAAACGCATGGCCCAGGAACGCGGCGTGCCGCTTCCGGATCACAAAAACATCAATGCCTCGCTTCTGGAGGAGCCGGAAGAAAAAATGCTGATCAAAATGATGGCGCGTTATCCGGAAATTCTCGAAGGCGCGGCAAAAACGCTGGAGGTTCACCGCATTACCTTCTACCTCAATGAACTGGCGGGAATTTTTCATGGCTATTATAATAAAAACAAGGTCATTACGGAGAACAATGATTTAACGGCCGCAAGGCTTGTATTCATTGACGCCATCCGGGTGGTGCTGGCCAATGCGCTGAAAATTCTGGGTGTCGGCGCGCCGGAAAAAATGTAGGAGACATCCTGGGGCATTTGTCTTTTGACGGCCTGTGCAGGAACAGGGCTCGGGGGAGCGGGAAAATGAGTTCGGGAAATATTAAAAAATTTGAATTAAAGCTGGGGAGAAACGGCATCATCATTACGGTTGTCGGAATGGCCGTTCTTTTGTGCGGGTCCTTTATTCTGGGCGTCTCCGTGGGAAAGAATATCGACACCTACCCGGAAAAGATTTCATCCACACCGCAGCGCATTCTCGCCTTTTTCTGGCGGCCGGCCAAAGTGGCCGGACAGCAAAGCGCCGCGGAAAGCAAGGAGGCAGGCGCCGAAAAGGGCAACATGGATCTGGCCTTTCACAACACGTTGACCCATTCCAAGACGCTGCCCATTCAACCGGCGCCCGTTGATCAGAAGACGCCGGAGAAGGACGTCGTGATTGATCAGAAAACCGTCGCGCCGCCCCCTGCCGCGCCGGAAGCGCCCAAAGAAGAAGAGGTCGCGAAAAAAGAGGAAGCGGCCGCACACAAGGATACGTCCGCGGAAAAATCCGCGGCGGAGCCAAAAACTAAAAAGAAGGACACGCCCGCCGCGTCCGCTGCAGCCGGCCCGTCTTACTTTATTCATGTGGCCTCGTTGAAAGATAAAGGCAGGGCGGATCAGATCAACAAATCGGTTGCCGAGCTGGGATATAAATCCAAGGTTGTAAAAACGGACATCAAGGGGAAGGGAATCTGGTACCGCGTGATTGCCACGGGATTTGACAGCAAGGCGAAGGCCAAGGCGGCGGTGGACAAGATTACTCGAAAAGTGAAAACGACGTGCATCATCCGGCAGACCGGAGCGGATATGGACAAGAGTTAGCAGGCAAAGGATGACATTATGTTTGAAAGTTTATCGGAAAAACTCGAAGGGATATTCAAAAAACTAAAAGGGCGGGGCGTGCTCAATGAAGAGAGCGTCAATGCCGCGCTCAAGGAAGTCCGCATGGCGCTTCTGGAGGCGGATGTCAACTTCAAGGTGGTCAAAGATTTTATCGAGGATGTCCGCCAGCTGGCCATCGGCAAAGACGTGCTCGAAAGCCTTACGCCCGGTCAGCAGGTCGTCAAGATTGTTCATGACCGTCTGATCGACCTCATGGGCAAAACCAGCGCGAGCATTAAATTCGGCGCAAAGATTCCCGCGCCCATCATGCTGGTGGGGCTCCAGGGATGTGGAAAGACGACGACGGCGGCCAAACTGGCCCGGTTATTGTCCAAGGAAAAGAGAGTCTATCTGGTATCCGCCGACGTGTATCGGCCCGCCGCCATGCAGCAGCTGGCCGTGCTGGGCAAGCAGATCCATGCCGGAGTGTACGATGCCGGATCGGAGCGTGATCCCGTAAAAATCTGCGTCAATGCCCTTGAGCAGGCCCGCAAGGAGGGGTACGAAGTTCTGATCATCGACACCGCCGGTCGCTTGCATATCGACGATCTGCTCATGGAAGAGCTGCGCAAAATCAAGGAAAAAGTCAATCCGGCGGAAATTCTGTATGTCGCCGACGCCATGACCGGCCAGGACGCCGTCAACGTCGGCACAAAATTCAATGAGCTCATTGGAATTGACGGCGTCATCATGACAAAAATGGATGGCGATGCCCGCGGTGGCGCTGCTTTATCGCTCAAGGCCGTGGTGGGAAAGCCTCTCAAATTTGTCGGCATCGGTGAAAAAATAGACGCCCTGGAAGTCTTTCATCCGGAAAGAATGGCCCAACGGATTCTCGGCATGGGTGATATTCTGTCGCTGGTGGAAAAAGCCCAGGCGACCATTGACGAAAAGACGGCCAGGGAAATGCGGGAATCGCTGCGCAAGAAGGATTTTACGCTGGAAGATTTCCGCAACCATCTCAAACAGCTCAAGAAAATGGGATCGATTGGCGACATTATGGGAATGATTCCGGGCATGAGCAAGATGAAGGCGCTCAAGGACGCCCAACCGGATGAGAAAGAAATGGTAAGAATTGCGGCAATTATCGATTCCATGACCATAAAAGAACGGAATAATTATCTGATTATTGACGGCCGCAGGCGAAAACGGATTGCAATGGGCAGCGGTACAAGCGTTCAGGATGTCAATCAGCTTATTAAAAGTTATGTGGAAATTCGCAAGATCATGAAACGAGTCAACGCGCAGGGCGGCGTAAAATCTTTCATGAGGAATTTTCCTTTTAAATTCAAATAAACTGTGCTAAAAAATTGGCAACTTTATTTTTAAATTGAAGGAGGTTTGGAAAAAAAATAGATGGCAGTTAAAATTCGATTAACGCGTATGGGTGCAAAAGGTAAACCTTTTTACAGAATTGTCGCCGCGGAGAACGAATATCCTCGCGACGGTCGTTTTTTGGAAATACTGGGGAATTATGATCCCAAAAAGAATCCGGCGGAAATCATTGTCAAGGAAGATCGCGTTCGCGACTGGCTGGCCAAAGGAGCCAAACCGACCCTGACGGTTTGTAATCTGTTGAAATCCAAAGGTATTGAATCAAGCGTTAAATAAAAGATGTTTGAGTTATTTATTGAGCTGTGAGAAAAAGCCAGAGATTGATTAGATAATCCCGCGTCATTTAATTTACGGCAAGCAGTGCGAATATTGAAGTGAATTTTCAGATGCATTAACCAAAATCAGTGGAGGTGCTGACGATGAAGGATTTGATCAAGTACATATCTCAATCTTTAGTGGATAATCCGGATCAAGTGGAAGTCACTGAAGTCATCGGCGAACAGACATCTGTCATTGAACTGCGTGTGGCAAAGGAAGATCTAGGGAAAGTCATCGGCAAACAGGGAAGAACCGCCAAAGCGATCAGAACCATTTTGAGCGCTACGTCCGCGAAAGTTCATAAAAGGGCCGTATTGGAAATTATTGAATAATCAATGAATTTTTTTTTATTTGGGGAGATCGTCAAAACTCGCGGTCTCCGCGGCTGTGTTAAAGCTCTATCCTTCCTGGAATCTCAGACAATTGTCGAAAGACTGGACTTTGTTTATCTGGAATCAAAGTCCGGTCTTAAAAGCCGTTATGCAATTCATAAAATCACGTCGTCCGGGAAATTTCTGTTTCTTGAATTCACGGGTGTATCGAACGTGGAAGCGGCATCTGCGCTGGTCGGGTCCAAGCTGCTCATGCCTCGCGACCTTCTCGGCGATCTGCAGGAAGGCGAGTATTACTGGCAGGACATCATCGGCCTGGATGTTTATGGCGAGGACGATTGCCATCTCGGACGGGTTGAAACCATCTTCCCTACCGGAAGCAATGATGTGTATGTCTGCCGGGGCGGTGGCAAAGAAATCCTGATTCCAGCCATTGCCGACGTGATTATTCGGATCAATCTCGAAGAGCGTAAAATGATCATCAGATTGCTGGAAGGCCTGCCGACGTGATTCGATTTGATGTGTTGTCTATTTTCCCGGACATGCTCCAGTCCCCGCTAAATTTCAGTCTTCTAAAAAAAGCTCAGGAAAAAGGTCTGATCGAAATCGGTCTGCATGACATTCGTAACTGGGCGTTTGACAAACATCGAATGACCGATGACGCCCCTTACGGCGGCGGATGCGGCATGGTCATGAAAGTGGAACCGGTGGAACGGGCGCTGGCGACGGTCAGGCGCGATGAACTCCAGCCGCTGGTTGTGCTGATGACCCCCCAGGGAGAAACATTTAATCAGAAAATCGCGGCGGAATTTGCCCGGCAATCACAGTTAATTCTTATTTGCGGCAGGTATGAAGGCTTTGATGAACGGATCAGGGAACATCTGGCCGAGCGCGAAATTTCCATCGGCGACTATATTTTAACCGGCGGAGAGTTGTCCGCGCTCGTGGTGATTGACGCGGTGGCCAGGCTTGTTCCTGGTGTTTTGGGAAACGATGAATCGGCTCATACCGAATCTTTTTCACAGGGGCTTCTTGAATATCCGCAGTACACACGGCCCGCCGAATATAAAGGCTGGAATGTGCCCGATGTGCTGGTTTCCGGAAATCACGCGCAAATTGAGCGTTGGCGAAAAGGACAATCTCTCAAAAAGACGTGGCGGCGCAGGCCTGATTTGCTCGAAAAAGCGGACCTGTCCGGTGAAGATCGGGATATTCTGGAAAAAATTAAACTCGGCGACATATAAAGTCTTGATTTTTAGATAAGTTTGATGTAGAAAAGCCGACTTTTTTAATCGGGGCGGTCTTGGGCAAAGCATCCGTCCCGGCCGAAGGATATGCTTTATATAGCTCTTTTACATTATCCGGTGACCAATAAAGAGGGCAAGGTCGTTGCCACATCCGTCGCCAATATGGATATTCATGACATTGCCCGGACGGCGAAAACGTATGGGGTGAGGCGCTTTTTCATTGTCAATCCGGTTGACGCCCAGCGCGAACTGGCCTTGCAGATTGTCCGGCACTGGCAGGAAGGTTACGGGGCCCGTTTCAATCCGTCCAGAAAGGAAGCTTTTGCCGGACTGACTGTGGCAGCCGGTTTGGATGACGTGATGGCTGAAATTACGGCGGAAAATGATCAGAAGCCAAGGATGGTTGTCACGGGGGCTCAATTGCCAGGCAATCTGTTGACCTGTGCCACTCTGAAAGAAAGGCTCAGAAGGAATCATTTGCCTTATCTTCTGATTTTTGGTACAGGCTCGGGCATTGCCGAAGAAGTTGTCAACCAAGCGGATCACCGTCTTGAACCGATCAAAGGAAAAGACGGTTATAATCATCTTTCGGTGAGGGCAGCCGTGGCCATTATTCTGGACAGGGTTGTTGACATAACATAGGAAATAACAATGCGATTGTTGCAGGAGGAAAATATAAAATGAATATCATGGAAATGATTGAAAAAGAACAAATGAGAGGGGATATTCCCGGATTTAAGACGGGTGATACCGTTAAGGTATATGTACGCATCATTGAAGGCCAGAAGCAGAGAATTCAGGCTTTTGAAGGCGTTGTCATTCGTAAGCGTCAGGGAAACAGCCGGGCCAATTTTACGGTTCGCAAAGTTTCTTATGGAATTGGTGTGGAAAGAACCTTTCCTTTGCATTCTCCGGTCATCGATCGCATTGAAGTGGTGACGAAAGGCCTTGTGCGCCGTTCGCGCCTTTATTATCTGAGAAACCTCAGAGGCAAAAAAGCAAGAATCAAGGAAGCCGGAAATAATTAATTCCATTTCCAATTCAACGAAGATCAAACGGGGGCTAGGGGAAGTTACCCGGTAGCACGTGCCGGGTAAAAAGCCGATAAACGTAACAGTTGAATTGGAAATGGAATAACCTTACCCGTTTGAGGGGTGATGGACACATACGAAAAGCTTGCTTATAGCGAAGGCTACCGGTGTGTTGCAGGCGTCGATGAAGCAGGCCGGGGGCCGTTGGCCGGGCCTGTTGTCGCCGCCGCCGTCATTTTCCCTCCTGAATATAAAAATCCCGCCATTGATGATTCCAAAAAACTGACCGCGGCTAAGCGCACGGAACTCTACCGGGTTATTTCCGAGGAAGCGATTGCCGTCGGGGTCGGCGTTCGCGAAGCCGATGTCATTGACCGGATCAATATTCTGAAAGCGTCTCTTCAGGCCATGCGCGAGGCGGTGCTGGAGCTTGCGACGCCTCCCGATTTTCTCCTCATCGACGGTCTGCATCAGGTTCCCATGGAGATTGCGCAAAAAGCCCTGGTCAAAGGCGATCAATTAAGTGTTTCCATCGCCGCCGCATCCATTATTGCCAAAGTGTCGCGTGACAGAATCATGGAAATGTATCACCGTCAGTTTCCCCAGTACAATTTTCTGCAAAACAAGGGCTACGGGACGGCTGAGCATCGGAAAGTTCTTGGCGAAATCGGGATGTGCAAAATTCATCGCCGCTCGTTCCATTTAAAGAATTCGGATGCCCATCAGACGGAGCTGGATTGGTCATGAGAGCTGAGGTCAAAGATACCCGCAAAATTAAGACAGGCAAAGAAGGCGAGGAGATTGCCTCCGAATATCTGAAAAAAAGCGGTTACCGGATTTTGGAACGCAATTATCGCTGTGCGATTGGAGAAATCGACATTGTGGCCCGCGAAAAAAACGAACTGGTGTTTGTGGAAGTGAAAGCCAGAAAATCCAACGTTATGGGGTATCCGGAACAGGCGGTGGGGGCTCAGAAACAACGGAAAATGTCCCGGCTGGCCCTGTGGTATCTTCAGGAAAAAAACCTGGGCGACGCGCCCGCCCGATTTGACGTTGTGGCCGTTCTTCTTAAACCTGGCGCAAGCGAGATTCGTCTGTTTCGCAACGCGTTCGATTTTGTTTCTTACTGATCCATTTCCAGATGGCTGAGCGCCGGTTTGCCGATGGGAAACACGTTGAAGCCGATCTCGAAGCACTTCTGATGATCAATGATGTTGCGGCCGTCAAAGATAAAGGCGGGCTTGACCATCGACTTGTAAATCTTCCGGTAATCCAATGTTCCGTATAAATTCCAGTCTGTCATGACAGCCAGCGCATGGCAGCCGGCGGCGGCCTGATAGGGGTCTTGAATGTAACTGATTTTCCCTTCCTCGCAAGCCAGATCCAGTTGAGCGTTCTGAAGCGCCTGGGGATCGGAAATGACCACTTCGGCATGTTCGGCAAGCAGCTTGCGGGTGATGTTGATGGCCGGACTTTCACGCGTATCGCCCGTATCGGCTTTGAAGGCAAAACCCAGGATGCAGATTTTTTTGCCGGCCAGGGTGTTGAACATGGCCCGCAAAACGGTAGCGATAAATCGTTCCTGCTGATAGTCGTTAATTTTAACGACACTCTCCCAGTAGGCGGCGACGTCCGGCAGTCCGTAATAATGGCAAAGGTAAACCAGATTCAATATGTCCTTCTTGAAACACGACCCGCCGAAACCGATGCCCGCTTTAAGAAATTTGGAGCCGATCCGGCTGTCCATGCCCACCGCCCTGGCGACTTCGGAAATATCCGCATCCGCTTTTTCGCAAAGCGCCGATATGGAGTTGATGGATGATACCCGCTGCGCCAAGAATGCGTTGGCGACCAGCTTGGATAATTCAGAACTCCAGATGTTCGACGTGATGATTTTTTCCGGCGCAATCCAGCGCGCATAAATCCTGGCGAGCTCCGCGCGGGCTTTCAGGCCGCTTTTTGTTTCTCGCGACCCGATCAATACGCGATCCGGGTTTTCCAGATCGCTGACTGCCGTTCCTTCCGCCATGAATTCGGGATTGGACAGAACGTCGAACGTGATGTTGCCTTTCCCCGATGACAAGATCCGTTCCATGGCCAGCGCCGTTTTGACTGGCAGCGTGCTTTTTTCAATGACGATTTTTGAGGATTCGGAGTTGTCCAGAATTTGCCTGGCCGTTTTTTCCCAGTATTGCAGATCCGCGGCCATGCCGGCGCCGGTGCCGAATGTTTTCGTCGGCGTGTTGACGCTGACAAAGATGATATCATTTTCTTTGATCTGCCGATCGATATCCTTGGCGAAGAATAAATTTTTCCCGCGTGTTTTCCGCACGATCTCATCGAGGCCGGGTTCATAAACGGGCAGCTTGTCTGAATTCCAGGCGTCAATGCGCTGAGCGTTGATGTCTACAACCGTGACCCTGTAATCCGGGCATTTGCAGGCGATCATTGCCATGGAAGGAGCGCCCACATACCCCGCGCCAATGCAAAGAATCTTCTTTTTATATTTCATTTTTTTCCGTGCCGTCTCCGTGGTGTCTTAGAGCTTCAAGATCGTTTTGAAATAATCAATCGTTTTGGCCAAACCTTCTTTCAGGGAGATGGCTGGCTGCCAGTCGAGTTTGCTTTGCGCCAGAGAAATATCCGGCTTTCGCTGTGTCGGATCATCCGAGGGCAGGGGTTGAAACTCAAGCTTCGATTTGCTTTGGGTCATGCCGATGACCAGTTCGGCCAGCTCCATGATGGTGAATTCACCGGGATTGCCAAGGTTTACGGGGCCGTAGAAATCATCTTCGGTGTTCATCATGCGAATCATGCCGTCAATGAGGTCGCTGCAATAACAGAACGAACGGGTTTGCGAACCGTTGCCGTAAATCGTGATGTTTTGCCCGCGCAGCGCCTGGATGATAAAATTACTGACGACGCGTCCGTCGTTGACAGCCATGCGCGGTCCGTAGGTGTTAAAGATGCGCACGATTTTCGTGTTGACGCCGTTTTGTCTCCGATAATCCATCATCAGGCATTCCGCGGCCCTTTTCCCCTCGTCATAGCAACTGCGAATGCCGACGGGATTAACGCGCCCCCAGTAAGTTTCCTTCTGGGGGTGGACTTCCGGATCGCCATAGACTTCCGATGTGGACGCCTGGAGGATCTTTGCCCGTGTTCGTTTGGCGATGCCCAGAACATTGATGGCGCCCATCACGCTGGTTTTGATCGTCTTGATGGGATTGTACTGATAATGAATGGGCGATGCGGGGCAGGCCAGATTGTAGATTTCATCCACTTCCAGAAGAATGGGCGTCGTGATGTCGTGCCGGATGAGCTCGAAGCCGGGACGGCCCGCAAGATGAGCGATGTTGTCTTTGCTGCCGGTAAAAAAATTATCAAGGCAGAGGATGTCATGGCCTTCGTTTAAAAGACGTTCGCACAGATGTGACCCCAAAAATCCCGCGCCGCCGGTAATTAATATTCTTTTCATTTTGTGTACTGATCACTTCTATATGGTATTTTACATTCAGCTTTGCTATTAAAGGCAAAAAGGAGCTGATGTCAATACAAAAAGCGTTTGAATATCTCTTATGAATGAACAAGACGGGAAAAAACAGGGTGTTCTATATGTGGTTGCCACACCCATCGGCAATCTGGAAGATATTACGCTGCGGGCGCTCAGGATATTGAAGGAGGTTGATCTGATCGCCGCCGAAGATACGCGCCATACCCGGATTCTGCTCAACGCCTACGACATCAAAACGCCGCTCGTCAGTCTGCATGAGCACAATGAAAAAGAGCGCAGCGTGTTGATTGTCACGAAGCTGGCCTCCGGGATGAATGTTGCGTATGTCTCCGATGCCGGAACGCCGTGCATTTCCGATCCAGGATACCATCTGGTGGATGTTGCGTTTACAAACAACATACGCGTGATCCCCGTACCGGGGCCGTCGGCTGTTATTGCCGCGCTGTCCGTCTGCGGTCTGCCCGCGGATCAGTTTTTTTTCTGCGGGTTTCTCCCACCCAAGGAAGGCAAAAGACGCCGCTTCCTTGAGATGATAAAAAACATCGAAAGTACGCTCGTCTTTTATGAATCCCCGGCAAGAATTCTGGATGCGCTAAGCGATATAAACGATATCCTGGGCGACAGGCAAATCGTGCTTGTCCGTGAAGCGACCAAAGTGTTTGAAGATATTCGACGGGGAAGGGCCTCGGAACTGGCGCATGACGTTTCGGGTGTTAAATCCAGAGGGGAATTCACGGTGGTTGTTCAGGGCGCCGTAAACGAACCTTTAGCGCTTTCGGACGACGACATACGGGCCAAACTGACAAAGGTCCGCAAAGACCAGACGCTTTCGCTGCGTGACGCGGTGGCCGCCGTGACGTCGGAAACCGGATTGCCTAGGAAAAAAATTTACGATCTGGCCGTAAAAATTCACGACGCTCATTCTCAGGATTAAAAAAATGGCGTTATATAGTGCTTGAAGAGTTTCCGGCACTATGGTAATTCCAATCCACAATCGAAATAAGTTTAATAATTTTATTTGTATGGCCGGCGCCGAGGATAAGAACATGATTGAAAAAGCTGCACAGGATAAGAAAATTTATGATCTGACCGATGTATACGACGAACGGACCGGACATGGACGCAGATCAACAGACAAAGGGGCCCAACAGATTATCGTTATTGACGGCAGAGGCTATGAACGCGTTCGAACCGTGGGGCACAACGATCAGGGGATTCATGAATTGACGGATGTTGTTGATGAGCGCCCTATGACGGCGCAGATCAATGACGCGGTCATGAAAAAAGCAACGGATATTATTGAAAAAATCGCAAGAGAAGTTGTTCCGGTTATTGCCGAGAGGATGATCCGGGAAGAAATAGAAAAAATTAAAAAGACCCAAAACGAGCCTTCAGAACATCAGGATTAAAAATGAATAAAATCCAGGCCCTGTTTTTTTTGTTGATGGCGGTTTGTCTTTGTGACATTGCCGGTGCGGCGCAGATGCCCGCGGATGCCAACCTTCAGATGGAAGGAAGGGCCGTCATATCCAAAAATGATATGGCGGGCGCGCGCCAGGCGGCTGTGAAAAATGCGCAGGAAAAAGCCATTTTGGAGGTTGCGGCGAAACTGTTGTCCGACCGTGCGTCGGATGAAAAGTTTCAGGCCTTGAAGAGCATGTTGATTGGTAAAACGGAACGGTATGTAAAAAATTATCGCATTATATCGGAAACAAGCCATCAGAATGAATATGTCGCCTCTGTGAATATCGTGGTGGTCCAGGCGGCCGTCAGAGACGATCTGATCCGGATGGGAATTCTTCACGATAAGGAAAAACCAAACGATGCGAAGGTGCATTTGAGTTTAAAGGGCGTAAAGAAATATGCGGACTTTGCCCAATTAAAGATTTTTTTGCAAAGCCGCGCCAAAATAGTCAAAAGCATATATCCCTGTTCATTGGAATGGCGCAATGCGCGCTGTGAACTGGTGATTACGGGCGGCGTTCCAACTCTGGTCGCCGAACTCGAAACAACGGGACGCTATGACGTTGAAACGCCCGCGAGAACGAACGATGCCGACGTCATCAATCTGAGAATGAAGGAAGAAGCACAATGAAATATCGTTACAGTATGCTGATGGCCCTGATGATCCTCGCCGCGTGTCTTGCAGGCTGCTCGTCGCGGGATGCCCTGTTGAACAAGAGCGATTCAAATCAAAACGCCGTGAATGTCATTGCGCTGATGCCGGTCGAAAACAAGACGCAGGATGTGAGGATTTCCAAATTGCTTCATGTTCGATTGCTCGAAGAGCTGCGCTTCAAAGGGTATTCTCAAATTGCGGTGGACGCGCCGGACGGAACGTCTGTGCCCGCCCTGGTCGATGGAAACGGGGCAATGCCCGGTGTCGTCAAACCCGGGACAATGAAAGAAGCGGCGCAAGCGGATGCCGCCCTGTATTGCACACTGAGGGAAAGCAGATTAGCTACAACCTTGTTTTACGCGCCGGCGACCGTCGCCGTATCGTGTGAACTGCGCAGCACGAAGACGGGAGAAACGATTTGGGATGCAAAACACAAATCAACAAGCAGAAGCTTTGATCTGAGAAATTCAAAAATGAAATCCAGCGGAGCTCTGGAATCCGCCCTGGAAGACGTTGTCGGCAAAATCATGGAGACGCTGCCTTACGGACCAAGGCTACGCGGGTGATGTCGGAATGTTGTTGATGTTTTCACGATGATTAACCGGACCCAAAGGAGAAAATCATGAAAAAATGGATGCCGGCTGTTTCTGCAATAGCCATTTTAGTGATTTGTTGCGGCATGGCGCTGGCCAAACAGCCGCTGGCCGTCAAAATGACAAAAGGCGAGGCGAAGATTATTGCGCTCAAAGGAAAAGCACAGGTAGTCTGTACGGAGCAGAAGGGCGTTCGATATCTCAAAACGAATGATATGATTCAGGCCGGATGTGAAGTTGCAACGGATGCCGACAGCCGCGTCGAGCTTTTGCTGCCGGATAAAAGCATTGTGCGTTTTGCCGAAAAAACAACCTTTAAACTGATATCAGCGGATGTATCTGACGACGGAAACCGGTCGGTGGGTATTTCCGTCGGTGTCGGGAAAATTTGGATGAATGTCCGCAAGTCTCTGCACGGAGGAAAAGATAAGTTTGATGTGTCCTGCCAAAATGCCGTGGCCGGCGTCCGTGGCACGGTCTATCGCATGGATGTCGAAACCGATCAGTCGGCGCTGGTTAAGGTGTATGAAGGCGAAGTAAATGTGTCCGCTCCCCAGAAGGCAACGCAGATACCTGACTATACCGCAGGCGCTCCTAAACCGGTTGCCGGTCCGACGACCGTGTCCGGTCCAAAGCCTGTTACCATGGAGGAATGGGTTTACATCGTGAAATCCATGCAGAAGATACAGATTAATTCCGACGGAAAAGCGCAGCCGCCCAGCGCGTTTAAGGAATCTGAAGATCTGGACGACTGGGTGAAGTGGAATAAGAAAAGAGATAGAAGAAGCAACTAACCAGAAGCATTTGACGGCATGAATATACCCAATTTTTTATCTTTATTGCGGGTGATCCTCGTTCCTGTGTTTGTCATTTTTTTGATTCAGAAGGAATATGACAGGGCGTTGATTACATTTGCCGTGGCCGGATTAACCGACGCCCTCGACGGAACGCTGGCCAGACTCCTCAAATGCCAGACAAAGCTGGGGGCTTTTCTGGATCCCATCGCCGATAAATTGCTTTTGATAACCAGCTTTGCCTCTTTGGCCTATTTTGGATTGATTCCGGGGTGGCTTGCCGTCATCGTCATCAGCCGTGATTTTATTATTTTACTGGGAATAGCAATAATGACCCTTATATCAATCCCCTACGAAATAAAACCGGCTATTGTCGGCAAGATCACGACCGCCCTGCAGGTCGCCACAATCTTTTTTGTCCTCCTGTACAAAGCTTTTACCCATGATATCAGTTATGTCTGGATTAAAAGTCTTTTGTGGGCCACGGCCTTGTTTACGATTCTTTCCGGATTGGCTTATATTCTTCGCGGGATCAAGATTGTCAATCAATCAGAACCGGACGGTGTTAAAAAGTAAGATATTTGCTTGACACATAAGCGTTTTACTGCTAGTTGACCTAGCTCTAAAAGTTGAATAAAGGCAAGTAGCTCAGGGGGAGAGCGCCATCCTGACGCGGTGGATGTCCAGGGTTC
>CAZGDK010000077.1:0-3810 GCA_964525155.1 uncultured Smithella sp.
GATATTTGACCCTTAACATTTCAATAGCCTTGTCCACCTGATCAAAGAGGTTGCCCTCAATATCGTCCGTACTGATCAGATCGGTGGCGCTGACAAATTTGCCGATCTTGATATAGGCGGTAATGTGAAATTTCTTCGGGTTTTTCCCGAAAAGTAAGATCGCAGCACGCCTGAGCTTGCCTTTTTCCAGAAGATTTAGTTTCTGGAGGATCGCCTGGACGCTTTTTTCCTTCACGATTTGCGGGATTTTTGCGACGGCCAACTTTCGGAATTTGTTAATGGCGGCAGTATCGATGTCCTTCAGTGTTGCACCCTCTTCAATAAAGCCGTCCCAGGAACGTCCGGATTTCCGCATCAACAGTTCCACCAGTTCGTGTCCTTTGATTTCAATGGAAGAACTGCCGCTTCGTGTATAAAAACGTCCGTGGTAGGAAATCGGCGCGGAAGATGGGGCGACTATGACTTCAATAATATCCTTTCCGGCTTTCTTCTTGATGCTGACATCGGGCGTAATGCCCAGGATGTCTTTCGTTTTGTTGGGGATGTCGTCGAGGTAGCGAGCGGCGTCTTTTACGCCTACCGGCTTGCCTTCATCATTAATGCCGATATAGAGCTTTCCGCCTGAGGTGTTGGCAAAAGCGCAAATGGTTTTCAAACAGTTATCATTCCAAGCCTGCTTGAATTCTTTATTTTGATTTTCAACCTTGCGCATCATATTTTCCCTTTGTCATTTAGAAAACTTCAAGCCGGCGATATCTTGCAGCGGAAGGACCGTGATTTTCTCATGAACCGGATACTGCGCATTGCCGGGGTAAACAATCCATAAATAGTTCAGCTTTAATGATTCCAGTGCCGAATGCATGGATTTTGTCACCAGGGGCGCTTCACTGTATTTAAATTCCACGCCATAACGCCGGCCCTTGTGGAGAAAAAACAAATCAAGCTCCGCGCCGCTGTATGTTGACCAGAAATAAATCTGCCGCGTATCCAGAACGCCCAGCGTTTGTTCCAGGGCAAAACCTTCCCATGACGCCCCGACGCGCGGGTGGCCGGTAAGCGACTGAAAATCCGAAAGACTCAGTAACTGGTGGAGAATCCCTGAATCACGAAAGTAGATTTTGGGCGCTTTGACTTGTCGTTTGCTCAGATTCTCGTGCCAGGGCATCAACTGGCGAATCATAAAGGTCCCCGAAAGAATGTCGAGATAGCTGCGCATGGTCTTGTCGGAAAATCCCATGGCCCGCCCCAGTTCTGAAGCATTCCAGATCTGCCCATGATAATGAGCCATCATGGTCCAGAAACGCCTCATGGCTGCAGCCGGAATGGAAATGCCGAGCTGGGGAATATCGCGCTCCAGAAAAGTCCGGATGAACCCCTCCCTCCAGGAGGCGCTGTCCGCATCGGAAGACGCAAGAAAAGAACGGGGAAATCCGCCCCGCAGCCAGAGTTTCCGCTCGTCTTTTGGTTTGATCTCCGAAAGTTTAAACCCCGTCAATTCCACAAATTCAACACGCCCGGCAAGCGTTTCCGAAACTTTCTTCATCAGTTCCGGTGATGCGCTGCCTAAAATAAAAAAACGGGTCTGGTTTTTAGGCCGGTCCACGAGCACTCTTAAAACATTGAAGAGTTCCGGCATGCTCTGGATTTCATCCAGAATAACCGTGCCTTTCAGGCGGCTTAAGGCAAGCTCGGGATTTTGCAGCCTGGTTTGGTCAGGCCGGGATTCGAGATCGAAATAGGTCGCCACACGGTTTTGACCAAACATCCGCGCGAGCGTGGTTTTGCCGCATTGCCGAGGGCCCAGCAGGGCTGTCACCGGCGAGCGTCGCAAGGCATTCCCCAGTTGTTCAATAGAAGATGGTCGCTTAATCATGTCAAAACCTTTTACATTGAAAATTCGGAATGTCAATACGAAATTTCAATGTAAAGACTTTTGAAGAACATCCTGATCTCTGGACCAACTGTGTAGGCAAGAGTTATCTGGCCTGCGCTTTCGGTCAGTGGGCCTGTCGTTATGGTTTCACCGTCCATTACAATCTTTGGCCAGGAATGCCGGGTGACATTCTGGCTGGCCGGGGCAAAGAGCTTTATCTAAAGCACCTTCAGAAACTTACCAAGGTCGATTTATTGATTATTGACGCTTTGGTCTCAACTCTCTGTCGGACACCGGCAAAAAAGATCGCATGAAAATCATCGAGAATCGCTACATGGTCGGATCGACGCTCATTGCCAGTTAGTTGCCTATCAAAGAATGGCATGTTTTCATCTCCAGAAAAACCTGAATTGGTTTTTCATACATCAAGTCAAGACAGATCCATCTGTTCTCTATAGCTCTCCTCAAGAACCTTTAGTCAGTTTTTTCCAGATGTCGTCGTCCATCAACCATGGATTGAAAATGCGTATGCCCCGGACGTTAAACGGCTGCTCACCGTTATATAAGACAAATCCGGAAGCAATGCCCTTGACCCCCAGCGCCGAAAAACGCTCTATCGACTTGATAAAATCCGCAGAAAAAGTTGCGGAAGATTTTATCTCGACCGGTGTCAGTGCGCCCTTTTCCCGGATCAGCAAATCTACTTCATTGCCGTGGGAGTCGCGGAAAAAAAACATCTCCGGCCGAATCCTTTTGTTCTGCGCGCTTTTCATGATGTCTGCAATAATATAGTTTTCATAAAGGTTGCCGCGCAGCGGATCGCGAGACGCCTGATCCGGCGTACTGATACCCAAAAGAAAAGCCGCCAGGCCCGTATCCGCAAAATATATTTTTGGCGATTTGATCACACGTTTTGAAATATTTTCAAAGAAGGGCGGCAGCTCGAATACAACATAAGAAGCTTTTAATACGGAAATCCAGTCTCGAATTGTGGTAGCGGACACCCCTGTATCGTTCGACAGAGAAGCCAAATTGACAATCTGTCCCACCCGGCCGGCTAAAAGTGTTAGAAATTTCTGAAAAGGCGACAGGTCGCGCAACGAAATCAAAGCGCGAACATCCCGTTCGACATAGGTTTGCAGATAGCCGTTGAAAAATCTGCGCGATTCGAGATTTTCTTCATGAAGGCGTGGAAAACATCCACGGACGATTGCGCCAAAAACATCACTTATCGCAGACGGATAATGTCGCAGTTCGTGACTGGAAAACGGCCAAAGCGTAAGCATTGCAGTACGACCGGCCAGCGACTGGCTGATGGCTTCATGCAGTCGCGGTTGATGGCTGCCCGTTAGAATAAACCGTCCGTGTTTTTTATCCTTGTCAACGATACCCTGGATGTAGGAAAGCAGCACCGGCAGACGTTGTATCTCATCCAGAATAGCCCCGCCTTCCACCCCAGTCAAAAAGCCCCGTGGATCGGCTTGGGCCGCCATCTGGACATCCGGGTCTTCCATGGAAAAGTAGGGTTTATCCGGAAACGTCATTTTGGCCAGCGTCGTTTTACCCGACTGACGAGGCCCCAGGATGGTGACAACGGGATACTCCGCCGCTGCTTGCCTCAACTCTTTTGAAATATCTCGAATAATCATGGCGTTTAAGACAAAGCATTATTGTGCAAACAGCAAGCTTAACTTTTGATTTGCACACATTTTGTATTTACTTTTTTCTGATTTTTCGTCCGATAAGATACTCGATAGGCAGGCATGAGCCAGAGTTCATAATTGATCTATGTGAAGAGATCTCTGACGCACCCTGCCTCTTTCAATAATTGTGAATTTATCCATCAGCGCCAAATGTATTTCATTTATGAGGTTTAGCAGAATCTCTGACGGTTCGGCAGGCGTTGCCGGTGCGAAACGGAAATAGACAACACCGGC
>CAZGDK010000077.1:3910-10057 GCA_964525155.1 uncultured Smithella sp.
GGCCTCCGCCGAAAGCGGGTAGAGGAATTCCTCACGCATGCACTCGTGCGTATAGGCAAAAACGGCCAGAAGGATTTCTTTAGTCAAATTAGGATAATTTTCAAGGATTTGCTCTTCCTTCCATCCTTGTGCATAGAGCCCGAGAATAAACTCAACAGACAGCCTTGTTCCCTTTACGACCGGTTTCCCCAAAAGGACATCTGGATCTGAATGTATAAAGTTTCCCCATTCAATCTTTTTCATATATCCTCCTTGCACATTGTTGCGTTCAGATACCCATAAACATATGGCTAAATTTCTAGCATAAATAAACTATAACAACAAATAATATACTATTACTCCCGTCTGAGTTAGTAACCCTGCGTAATCCGCTCGAACATTTTCTTCAGATAAACTTGCCCACCATCATGCATAAACAATACATTCCGAGCTTCTAACTCCCCCTGTTTAGATGACACATTCAAGAAAGTTGTAAGCTCCGTCGGTGTAACGATAAAGGCATTTAATGTCAGCTGGGGATCGCCTAGTTTTCCCTGGATAACCTTCACTTCCTTGTAAAGGCCGAGTTTGGGGTCTTTCAAATCCATCTGGCGCAAACCTTTCGGATCAATAAAATTCAACCACTGCTTGCCGGTTGCATCGTCCACCAGCCACAGCAAGAAATCCGGGTAGAAATTGCCGGCTAGGGCAAAGCCCAGCCCTTTGGCTTTGGTATCGGCATTGCGCAGCAGGTAAAGGCTGCGCTTGCCGATAATATCCCGGCCAAGTGTTGACTTATAAAATGCTTCCAGGTCGCGCACAAACCGCACTTCGCTTTCCGCATCAAAAGCCAGCGGACGCATCTTTAACGGGACAGTACCTTCCGGATAATACAGCAAGGGATAATACAGATGGCTGTCAAAACAAATGGCGACCATCTGGCCCGCATTCCACTGGCTTGCTTCACCCAGCTTCCCATCCTTCACCAGCACCTGAAGCGCTTTGATTTTCTTTTCGTATTCTTCCCCGCCTGCGGTGTTTTCGATCTCAAAGTGATACACCTTGAGTAATGTGTCATCGTCTTCTTTCACGTTTACGATGTCGTAGAACTGGCCTTCATAAGCCGTTTTCAACGACTTGTAAAAACGGTCGGTATAATCTTGCAACAAACGGATAAGAATGTCTTCCTGTTTGCGGATATCGGCGATGGTGCAAATATTCAACTCGGCTTGCGTGATATAGAGCGTGTACCATTCGTTGTGCGTCAGGCAGAAATCGATCAGCCGCGAACGCTCCAGCCGCAAGTTGCTCAAACTGCGCAGTTGCTTGAATTCCTGCACCGCCAGATAAATCCGGTCGAAATCAAAGAGCGCCATGGTCGCCGGTGCGATTTTTCCCGTTTGCCGAACATTGATAGCGGGCGCTCCCCCATCCAGTTGCTTGCCTGCCGCCATCGCTTCTATCTTGGGATATAAATCCAGATCAATATGCGCCTCTTTGATTTTGCCTGCAAACTCAGCGGGCACTTCATAGAGCCACGGAAAGTGCGTGCGCTTGAATCCTTTGATCTGGTTGTCCTTGTAGCCGTCTTTCAGCGCCAGCGTCTTGAGCTTGCTTTTGGGCAGATTCGGGCGTGTTTCAAAATTCAGCTCAATCATTTCATCCGTGGGTGTGATGCCTTCTTCTTTGAGATACTCTTTGAAGGTGGCCATGTAGCCCGCATTTACGCCAAAGATATTGAGCGTTTCCAGCCGCTCCAAATGTATCCCTTTGGGACGTTGGGCCGGTGTGCTGCGTTTGAGGGAATAATCTTTCCCCTTCAAGCGCACGCCGCGCCCGAATAACTGAATGATTTGCGAACCTTCGCCTTTGCCCATGTTGAGCAAACCCATGGTGGATACACGCCAACTGCTCCAGCCTTCGGTAAATTTGCGCGAGCCGATGAGCACATGCAACCGGCTATCTTTGCTGTTTAGCGTCCCAAACAATGAGCCGCCAAAATCATCCGCCTCGGTGTCAAACAAAGAAAGATTTTCGATCTTTTCGGCCTCTTTGAAAAAACCGGAATCATCACCGATATTGATCAGCCCAAACGGCTCTGATTCTCCCACCCGCAGAGCCAGCTCGCCCTTGCTGTTTCGGAGATTGACCACCTTCAACCGCTGCCGGGCATCGGCATTGAACAGCTTCTTCAATATACCTGCATAAACGTCATCGGCGCTAAATGGCATCAAAGGCGTAAAACGATCATGAAATATATTGCGGCCTTTGGCATCCAGCAAGCGTGCGGTATTGGCCAGTAAATCTTTTAGCCACAGCTTCGTTTTTGCCTCATCATTTAAAAACCCCGCCAGGAATTTCAGCACACTTAAAATGTCCGAATCTTCACCGGCCACAGTATTGCCGACAAACACCCACAATGGCTTTTCAATGTTGAAGTCGGTCAGCCTGCCGCGGTTTGTGTCCCACAGGTATTGCTGTTGATAAAAGCTCAGCAGGCAGGCGGTGAAATACTGGCGGGCTGTATCAACTTGTGCGTAATCCTCGTCTTTCAGATTGAGAATCAGCGATTCCTTGCCGTAGCCATCCTCGTAGAAAAACTTGTAGGAGTAGTCAAACAGAATGCTTTTGGCGTAAATTTCCCGCGTCGCCATCGTGCGCGCCTTGCGCTTGTCATCGGCAGTCAGCGTCAGTTGCAGCTTTTGAGCAGCGTCAAGCTTTCTCAAATTAGTCGTATTAAAAAGCCCTTTCGCTTTTTTCTTCATCAACTCTTCTTCGGCTTTGAGCACCGTCAAACCTTTTGCCACCGCCTGCCCGAAAGTGGCGGAATATTCAAAGGCAAAGCCGCCCCGCACCAGCGCTTCACGGCGGCTCATCCAGGCGCCCGCTGCCGTGCCCGTGCCCCGATGCCCTTCATCCACCAGCACCAGATTGTTGCCTTCAAAGGCTTCGACCGCAACCGTCTTGTCGCCCATTTCATCGCCCAGCTTATTGATATCGATGATTTCAATTGTGCCTTTGAAAACGTCACTGCGATTTTTGTCGAACAATCGGTAGAAGCCAAAACCGGAGAGTTCCAATTCCTCTAAATGCTGACGCGATAAACCTTCATTGGGCGTAAGCAAAATGATTTTGTCCGGGTAGGCGTCCTTATTGCCGTTTTGGAAGTAATGCAGATACTGGCGGATGTTGACGTGCAAAAGCAGCGTCTTGCCGCTGCCGGTGGCATTCCAGAAGGCCAATTTGTTCAGTTCATCCGCATCAAAAGGCTGAAAGCGATGCTCGGCTTCCTGCTCTTTGTTGTAGGCCTGCATTCCCTCGTTCAGGCCATCGAGCAATTGTTGCCGGGAATTGAAATACCAGTCCAGATAAATCTCGGTGAACAGCAGCGAGAGATACTGAAAATACTTCATATTGAGCACGGTGCCTTCGACCTTATTGCGCCGCTCGGTAATGGCGTTCCAATGCCCCACGATGTTCAAGTCGTAACGGCGCAGATCTTGTTCGCGGATTCGATCCACCTCAAAGAGATTATGATGCAACTCATGGAAAAATCCGGTTTGACCGTCCTCGTCGATACCCTCGTGCCGATCCTCCAGCAAGCGGTTTTTGAGCGCTTGCAGAGTGCCGCCTCTGAAAAATCCCATCATCCAGCGGTTGAGCACCAGCTCCTGATGAAAGCTGCGTTTTGCCATTACACATCCTCCACGGAAAACATGCGGCTCAGGAACTCCGGCTCGATCTGGCGGATTTTCAGCTCCTTCTTAATGCCTCCTTCAGACTCAAGGCTAACGAAGACGGCGGGGATGTTGTGATCGCCGTTAATATAGACCACCTCGAATTCACTGTCCGCCGGATTAATGGCGAGCTTCTCACAAATACGGTTTAAGTTTTCATAATCCACCTGCTTCACGTCGCGCCACAACACCAGCGTTTTTTCACCCGTGGGCAGCACGCCTGTGACCCACACAAAGCCCTGATCGCGCTGCATGTCGATATGCTTCACGCGCAAGCCGATCAGGTAGTTGAAAGTTTCCACCAGGTCAATGGTGCGCTCTTCATAAGCGCCCGCCGAATCCACCGCCACTTTCAGTTTGCAGTCAAAGGGCTTGTTGAACTGTTCCACCGACAGCAGCGAGCCACGGCTTTCGATGTCCAGCAGGTAGCGCAACAGATAATCTTCTTGTGCCGGTGGCGGCAGGGTGTCCAGCAGGTTTTGTTGCTGTGCCGTGCGGTGCAGTTGCAGATTGTTCAGCGTGTCTTCATAGCTTTCGAGCTTGAGGACTTTGAAGGCGTGAGAAATGCCTGTCTGCGGGGCTGTGGCTTTACCATCTTTCCATTCGGCGGAATAGACCACCTTTTGAATTCGGGGCTTCGTTACAGTATCAAAATACGCGCCCTGCTCAACAAGAATATACTTCCTTTTTCCACCATCTTGCCGATTTGTTGCAATGACAGCATGCCCAGTTGTCGCAGAACCACTAAAGTAGTCAGTTACCAAGCCATCTGAATCCGGACAACCAATCTTGATTGCATCAACTACCGCGACAAGAGCTTTCGGAAAATCAAATTGAACATTTATGGTAAAAATATCCCTGAGAAGCCTTGTTCCGTTATCACGGGCTGAATATTCAGGTTTGTCCCACCATGTTCTCGGAAGAACGCCTGCATCATTAAGATATTTTTTGCCATAGATCTCAATCTGATTAGCATTGTCAGAAATTTTTGCAATTAGACTATTTATTTCGCTTGATGCCCTTTCCAAGCCCCACCTCCAGACCTTTTCATTACCATCAGCATCTAAAGGTAAAATGCAGTATTCAGCCGTATCACAGTCATCAAGGACTTCGTACTTAGATTGATCTTCCATCCAATTAAGTCTAGGAATTCTCATTATTAAAGTTTCTTTATTTACATAAATAGGAAAGAACTGCTTAGGTCTACTGGCTCTATCTGAGCCCGCGCTGCTTTTTCTGAAGTTCTCCCATTCGAAAGCCCCATGCTCATCTGAACAATCATACCTTTCTCGTTGTACCTTGCTATGTGGCAAGCGACCTACTCTCGTATAGCCTGATTTAACGCCATAAAATAAGCCAAACTCGTGATTTACAGAAAAGCCCTTCACCGTGGAGCGACCTGATGGATTGTTACGAATTGCTACCGTTGCCAGATAGTTTTCTGAACCAAACTCAATATCTAGCAACTGCCGCACTGCCGCATGCTCGTAGTCATCGATCGTGAGTGTATGTACGCCATCTTCTCGTAGCATGTTCTTTCCAAGAGAGAGTCTCGAATCTATCAGGGCAAGCCAACTGGATTCTCTATACCCATTCTTGTATTCAATTACTGTCGCATCCGTGTTGTATGGTGGGTCAATGTAAATATACCTTACCTGCTCCCGATACCGTTCCTGCAACAAATTCAACGCCTGAAAGTTATCCCCATGAATCAACAGTCCATCAAGGCTTTCATCCAGATTGTCCACCGCTGCCAGCAAGGCCTGCTTGAATGCAGCATCATATAACGCGGTGTCCGCCATCAGGTAAGGATGTTCCTTCAAATACGCGACGCTGCCTGCTTGGCCCTGTTTGAACAAGTCAGTTTTATTGCCATCCAGCATCCCCAGTTTCTCCCACTGTTCCCATTGCTGCGGGTTGGCGGCAATGGCGGGATAAAGGCTTTCCGGCACGCGGTCGAGCGTGATGCAGTAGTGCGTAGCGACAATGAATTTCTTTTTCAGCCAAAGCTTTTTCTGGAAGTCTTCGAGTTGCGCCAGGAAGGTAATCAAGTCCAGCGCAATGGCGCGCAGGGTTTGAATCAGGCGCAGGTTCTTTTCGATGTCGGCAAATTTTTCGGCATTCTGCACATCATCGAGGTGCATGACTTCGTTTTTGATATAGAAGTCCAGCTCACGCTTCAGGAAGCCGCCTAAATCCTTATGGATGAAATAGTCCGCCGTGTTCTTGGTTGTGTAGTTGGTGAGGCATTTTTCCAGCAGGGTGCGCTGCGGGTTTTTCTCGGTAGGTTCACGCAGGCTTAAGTCAAGCCACCGGGCTTTGACTTTTTCGTCATCCAGCACCTTCTTGACCGCGTCCAGCACCAGAGCCTCCTGCTTGCTGCCTTTGGGCATGGCCTTGTATTCAAAGCGCAGGACAAGCTCGCCATTTT
>CAZGDK010000077.1:10157-14560 GCA_964525155.1 uncultured Smithella sp.
TTGCTGCCTTTGGGCATGGCCTTGTATTCAAAGCGCAGGACAAGCTCGCCATTTTCTTCCGTCACCGGCAGCAGTTCTTCTTCGTATTTCTCGCCTTCGTCATCGGTAAGCGTTCTGGTGTGCGGCTCGATCAGGACAAAACGGCGTTCCTTGTCGTTGTCCTTGCGGTTGTCTTTGGCCGTGTCCGCCGCAACCAGACGAAAACGCACGGTGCGCCCGTCGTCGAGTTTGAAGGCGTAGTTGGAAAAGTTTTCGCCGCTTTTGGTGTAATACTGGTCTTTGTTCGCCCAGTGCAGCACCACTTCTTCACCGGCATAGGGGATAGCGTAAGTATCGCCCTTGTAACGGCGCTGGCTGATAAAGTCGCCCTTGTCATAGTAGCGGGAGAAGAAAGTCAGCAGATGCGTGAACACCGCGTTTTCGTGCTCGGCTGCGCCTGATCCATATTTAGCCAGTTTTTCCCGAATCTCCAGGACCTTGGGGACGGTATCGGGATTGATGCCGTCGGCGCGGTACTGCGCTTCTTTCTCTTTAAGTTCCTTTTGCAGACCTTCCATATTGGCCGCACCGGATGCTGCCAGGCTTTCTGCAACTTTGGCCTTAAGGCGATTTTCCAGATAGTCGTTGATTTCGTCTGCCCGGCAATTAAGGATACGATAGACGCCAAAATCCAGTTCAGGGCGGTCAATCTGGAATATTTCTTTTAGTTTTTTAACAAGGTCGTCATATTTGCTCATGGGGTTCTCCGGTTAAAAAGTTTTCGGTTTTAATCCCGCTCAAGCGGGACGAGTGTTAATTCTCCGCAGCTTGCTGCGAGATGTTTGATTGAATTCGTAAAAAGTAAATTTGCCCTTCTTTTGTCATTCCCGCGAAGGCGGGAATCCAGTGTTATTAATAAGTTCTAGATTCCCGCCTTCGCGGGAAACCCTCATGTCCCTCGTGACACCACGTGGGCATGAAAATCAGCTCATTTACGGGTCTAAAGACCCGAACTACATTTTTTCATGTAGTGCGCACCTTTAGGTGCGCTATCGCTCTCATTTTCGTGGTAATGACATGTTGGTGGTCTTCTTGCGAAACCACCAACACTGAAACCCACAACATCACACAACTTCCCATTCAACCGTGAATAGCCTTTCTGATTCTGTTTTTTGGCTGAGGCGGCGCTCCAACGATTCAATCAGTTGATCTCGTTTTTCCATGATCTCGTCTTCTACCTTGAAGATGTCCTGCCGCTGGCGGCGCTGCTGCTTTTCCAGCTTCTGTATTTGCTGCTGAATCTCGTGCTGTTCTTCGAGCGTTATGGCTTGTCGCGCCTGACGTCGCAGCGCCTTGATCTGCTCCTTGGTATCCGCGAGCGCTTTCTCGGCTGAGAGCACCATGTCATCGGCCCACTTCTCCAACTTTTCCCGCGCCTGATTGAAGTGGATGCTGTTTAGTTCCAGCGAGCGGCTCACGGTGGCCTTGTCATGCCGATTAGCATCGGCTTCAAGGCGTTCCCGGACTGCGGACGGGATTACTGCATCGCCTTTCACCTGACCGGAACAGATAAAGAGCTTCTCCATCGTTTCCTGGTCAAGCGAGGCTCCGGCATTGTCAAAACCGGAGAAGAGCAGGTACTCTTCACGCTCGTAGGATTCGATCACGAGACGCGCGAGTGTGAGGTAGCCACTTTTGCCACGGAGCGCTTCGACCGTGTGAATGCGTGCCGGATGATGCGAAACATCAAAGACGATCCGCGTCACTGGCGTGTCTATGGCCTTGGCGCTCTCCACAACATGCTCGCCCAGCGGATGCGAAAGGCGGTAGAGAAACTGGCTTGGCTCCCCGCGGCCACCATCATCGCCTGTCATCGCCTTGGGATGCGACTTCGAGATCAGGTGGTAACGGCCAATCGCGATCTCTTTATGGGGTGCGCGCTCAAGGTCAAAGGCCAGCGCCGCATCGTCGAAGCGGGCGCAACCGTTCAGCATGAAGCGGGTCAGCGACCAGAAACGCCTTCCGAAGCGATCAAGCTGAGCCTTCGCGTCGTCGAGTTGCAGCCGCAGACGTTGATGTACGTCCTCGTCAAAGTGTTCGAACAGTGTCCGGCGTGTGTCGTCCATGCGTGTGCGAATCTGCTCGTCCATTTCCGCTTGCAAGGCGCTAAACGCCGCGTCGATCTCCGCAGGGGTGCGGCATTCCTGGTAGATGGCAAGAATGCGCTTTTCAAAGTCCACACCGGATTCAATGGCGCCCAGCACTTCGTCGGAGGCTCCAAAGACGCCGCTGAAAAGACTGAATTTCTCGCCCAACAGTTCGAGCACCCGGCGGTCGGCTTCGTTGCGTTCATTTAAGAAGTTGATGACGACCACGTCGTGCCGTTGCCCGTAGCGGTGGCAGCGTCCGATCCGCTGCTCAATACGCTGGGGGTTCCAGGGCAGGTCATAGTTGATAACCAGCGAGCAGAACTGAAGATTGATGCCTTCCGCTGCCGCTTCGGTGGCCAGCATGATCGCGCCTTTATCGCGAAAGTGTTCGATGAGCGCGGTGCGCATGTCCACGGCGCGCGAACCCGAACATCGTCCGGTGTCGCGGTTTTTTTCAACCCAACTCTCATAAATTGCGGATACTTCCGGCCCACTATTGGTTCCGTTGAAAAGCACCACTTGCCCGCCGTAGCCGTGGGAATCCAGAAAGGTCTTCAGGTATTCCTGCGTGCGGCGCGACTCGGTGAAAATCAACGCCTTGCGCGCCGCGCCCGTCACAGCCATCTGTTCAAAGCCAATATCCAGCGCGGTAAGCAGTGTCTTTGTTTTGGCATCTGTGCCGATGCTGCGCGCCCAATGGGTAAGCCGTTGCAGAATATCGATTTCCTCACGCAGCTTCTGCCGGTCGATGGTGCGGGGTGCGTTCTCGGCTTCGGCTTCGTCAGTCTCCGCGAGGATCTCGTCGAGCAGGTCATCTTCGATTTCCTCTGATTCAATGAGTGCCTCCGTGAACTCCGCGTCGTCCTGAACTTTCTCGTCGCGCAGCATTTCCAGCCGTAAGCGCAGTGCATCCAGCGTGGCGGCGATGGCCTGCGAAGACGACGCGAGCAGCTTGCGCAAGATGAGCGCGATCAGGTGACGCTGACGATTGGGGAGAGCGTAGCTGTCCTTGCGCTGCAGGAACCCGGACACCGCTTCATAGAGCGCATGCTCGTCATCGCTTGGAGTGAATGGTCGTGTGATAGGCCGCCGGTTGGTGTAGCGGACGTACTCGGTCACCTGATTGCGTAGTGTTCGTTTGCAGAAGTCCGAGAGGCGTTGCCGCAGTTCACTTACGCTGCTGCCGACACCGGCATATTGGGACCGGAAGGAGTTAAGATCGCCAAACAGGTGCTCATCGATAAGAGTTGAGAGGCCGTACAGTTCGGTAAGTGTGTTTTGTAACGGCGTGGCCGTGAGCAAGAGCTTGCGGCAATCCTCGGTTGCCCAGCGGATGCCTTGACCGACCTTGTTGCTTGGCCGATAAGCGTTACGCAGTTTGTGGGCTTCGTCGATGACGACGAGGTCCCAGGCCAAAGCTTTGAGTTCCTCACGCAAGGCGTTGGCGTAATTCATAGACACAATGATCACAGCTTTTTCGTTTAAAGGCGCTTGCCCGTTGCGCTTAGCCACGCGATAAGCCTTAGCATCAAGAACCATCGTGGGCAGGTTGAACTTCTCTGCAAGCTCCAGCGCCCACTGCTTGCGCAGTGACGCCGGGCAGATCACCAGCACCTTGCGCTTGCGCTCCGCCCAGAACTGGCAAAGAACAATGCCCGCCTCGATCGTCTTCCCGAGACCGACCTCGTCAGCCAGGATCACGCCTTTGGAAAGCGGAGACTTCAGCGCGAAGAGCGCAGCTTCGATCTGATGAGGGTTGAGATCGACTGAGGCATCAAACAACGACATCGACAGACGATCCATCCCGCTTGTGGCCCGGCGGGTCAGATCGTGGGCAAAGTATTTGGCGTGGTGCGGGGTCAGTGTCATCTGTTCAACCTAGCCATTTTAATGAATCACCGCCTTCTGGCTGTTCAAAGCCATCTCATAAGCTTCCGCAAAATCGAGGCCGCAGTTTACGGATGGGTCGTAGAGCTTAAACCCCACGTACATCAGACACAGCAGATGCAGACCGGAAAATGTCTCGCCGAGATAGGCCTTGATCGTATAGGTTTTGCCTGGGTTGGTGTGGTCGATGCCATTCATGCCGAGAAGACTGATCTCGGAGACAACGGAAAAGATGCTGTCGCGGGATTGACCTTCGAAGCGGCGAAGGGCGTCGAGGCAGAATGTATAAGCTTCGGGTTTATCGGTTTTCAGCGGTTCGGATAAAGCCGAGTCGGCGGTGTCCTGATTTACGTTGGAATAGGTTGTATCCGGCTGCCAGTCGTACCA
>CAZGDK010000078.1:0-14495 GCA_964525155.1 uncultured Smithella sp.
AGCCCATCTCTTCCATCATCTCCAGATCGAAATTGGTGCGCTGTTCCAGCCGCTGGGCCTCCAGCAGCATGTTTTGATCCTTATAGCGGGCCAGCGTTTGCGCCAGTTCCGCGCGGATGTCGGCCGTCGCCCGCTTGAGATTGTCCTTCGTCGTTACGTAATGGCTGCTTGGATAAACGGCCGTTTTTGAAAGCGATCCGGTTTTTTTGCCCCGCAGCGGATCGATCGTGTAGATGGCGTCAATTGTGTCGCCGAAAAATTCGATGCGCAGCGCCTGCTCGTCTTCGTAAGGAGGAAAAATTTCGACCACGTCGCCGCGCACACGAAACGTGCCGCGATGAAAGTCGATATCGTTTCGCTCATACTGGATTTCGATAAGCCGCTGTAAAATCTCATCGCGCGGAATCTCTTTGCCCACCTCCAATTGAACGATCATCCCCAGGTAGGCCTCGGGCGATCCCAGGCCGTAAATGCAGGAGACGCTGGCGACGATGATGACATCGCGCCGCGACAAAAGGGCGTAGGTCGCCGCATGGCGGAGCTTGTCGATTTCCTCATTGATGGCGGAATCTTTTTCGATGTACGTGTCGGTGGTCGGCAGATACGCTTCGGGCTGATAGTAATCATAGTAGCTCACGAAATATTCGACGGCATTGTCCGGAAAGAGGCTTTTGAATTCCTCATAAAGCTGCGCCGCAAGTGTCTTGTTATGCGCGATGATCAGCGCGGGACGGCCGGCCCGGGCGATCACATTGGCCACGGTAAAGGTCTTGCCGGACCCGGTCACCCCCAGAAGCACCTGATGCGGTTTGCCGTTTGCCAGTCCCCGCGTCAGTTGATCAATCGCCTGCGGCTGATCGCCGGAGGGTTTAAAATTTGTGGTTAATGAAAATTCATTCATCGATCAACTTCTTTTGCGATATAGTCAATCCGGGCATATATTTTCTCCGGTAAATATCGTGAATTCTGCCGATATGCAAGACCTCTGGCACGGTCTCCGTCGGCAATAAGCCGGGAGGATCAGATGCCGGTCAGGCCGCGAAACCGGTCGTTGTGATCATGAAGCAACCCCCTCGGAAAATCAACGTCATTATTATGGTAATAACAAAGCTGATTGTTTTTTCACCCAGCGCCTTTCACCTTGAACCTCTTCTTTATCCTTGACACCCCCCGCCCCGTTACTTTATAAACGGAACGTCCGGTCATGCTGTCGTGCTCCTGCGATTCTTTGGGGTTTTTAAGTCTTTCAGGATGAAAACCTTCGGTAAAGAATAGAGGCGATCGGATTGCGCCCCTGCAGGTTCAGCCGGAGCAATTCAAACTCTCCTCGTGGCCGGGCGAAAGGAGCATCCTCATCATGGAAAAATTCTTTTCTCCCCGCAGTATCGTTGTCTTCGGCGCTTCCGCAACCAAATTAAACCTGGGCCAGATCGTTTTGCTCAACAACAAACAAATCGGCTATCCCGGCAATCTCTATGGTGTCGGCTCTCAGGAAGGCGACGTGGCTGGCGTGCACATTTACACCAGCATTGCCGACGTGCCCGAAGTGCCGGATGTGGCCATCTTCCTTACACCCGCCAAAACCGTTCCCGGCCTGATGCGGGAATGCGGAGAAAAGGGCATCACGCATGTGGTAATCGAATCGGGTGGATTCAGCGAATATTCCCACGGCGACCATACGCTGGAATACGATGTTCTGGCAGTGGCGAAAAAATACAACATGAAGGTCATCGGCCCCAACTGCGTGGGCACGGTACATTTCGATCATCGAATGATGATGCCCTTTGCCTTCTTCAAGGATATTCCCATCGGCGGCAGGCTGGGGCTCATCTCGCAAAGCGGCGGCGTGGGCGGCTCGTACCTGCGGGCCATTGCCGGCCACGGCATCAAACCCGGCAAGTTTGCCGCCACCGGCAACAAGCTTCAGCTCGACGAAGCGGACTTTCTGGATTATTTCATTAAGGACGGCAAAACGGATTTCATCGCCCTGTATCTGGAAGGCTTCAAACGGGGACGGGCATTTTTTGATCTGGCCCGCACCTGCGATAAACCGATCATCATTCACAAATCAAACCGCACGCCGGCAAGCGCCAAAATCGCGCAATCTCACACCACGGCGCTTTCCGGGGACGACACGGTGGTGGATGCCGCGCTTAAGCAGGCCGCAGCCATTCGCGTGGACGATGAAATGGAATTCATTGACGCCATCAAGGTCGTCCGCCTGCCGCTCATGAAAGGCAAACGGGTGGCGGTATTGTCGCGCTCGGGCGGGCACGCGGTGCTTTCCGCCGACGCCTGCGGGAAATACGGGTTTGAAATGGTCCCCTTCCCTCCCGCCTACATTGAAAAACTCAAAACAATTTACAACACCCGCGTGATCGCCCATCAAAATCCGCTCGATCTGGGCGAAATTTTCGATTACACCATTTTCACGACGATCCTGGAAGAAGCGCTCAAACTCGACATGTTCGACGGCGTGCTGTTCAACCATCTTTACTCGTCGGATTTTGAAGGCGAGACATCGCGGACGTTTCTGGCGGGCGTGGACAAACTGGTGGCGCAATATCAGAAGCCGGTGTGCCTGACCATGATTTCCGACCGCGAAGAAATTCTGAATGTTCAGAAAAGCCAGTCCTTCCCGATTTTCACGTCCCCGCTGGAAGCGGCCACGGCACTTTATGTATCGCACACATATTATCAGCTAAAAATCGCCCGCGACCAGCGCGGTCAACTGTCGGCTTATCCCGTTGATCTGCAGACGGTCGAAAACATCCGGTCGCGCTGTGCTGAGGAAAACCGCATTGCGCTCACGGATGAGGCGCTGGCCATTTGCGCCGCGGCCGGTCTGAAGACGGTGCGGAATCTGGTGGTAAAAGACGAGGCGGCCATGAAACGGATTCCGCTTAGCTACCCGCTGGCCGTCAAACTGATCTCCCGCGACGCGTCGCACAAGTCGGATGTGGGCGGCGTGGCGGTCCATATCCGCAACCGCAAACAGCTCATGGAAACGATCTCGGCCATGACGTCCCGAATAAAAAATCTGGCCCAGGCGCCTGCCATCGACGGTTTTCTGATTCAGGAAATGGCGCCTGCGGGCCTTGAATGCTTTGTCGGCGGACGCCGCGATCCGGCCTTCGGTCCTGTGATCGTGGTGGGTCTCGGCGGGATTTTTATCGAAATTTTTAAAGACACGTCTATCCGGCTGGCGCCGGTGACCGAAAAAGAAGCAGCGGACATGCTCAAAGAATTGAAAGCCTATCCGCTGCTTGAGGGCGCGAGGGGCAAGGGCCCCGCTGATTGCCAATCATTGATCAATATCATTTGCAGGGTATCCGCGCTTCTGGATGCCTGCCCGGATATTGCGGAGATCGACCTCAACCCGGTGATCGTCCATCCGCGGGGGGAAGGGGCAAGCCTCGTGGATGCCCGCGTGTTTTTCAGTTAATGGATGCCGGTCTGCCGGTCAGGACCGTCCATTTGCGGCATCATCGCCGGACTGATCTGCCTTTCTTTTCGCATCACGGGCAGATAAACGGTAAAGGTCGAGCCGCAGCCGATTTTGCTTCGAACGTCAAGAAATCCCTGATGGTCTTTGATGACTTCCCGGGCGACCGTCAGCTCCAGCCCCGTGGCCTCGGGTTTCATGGCCTTTCTGACATAGAAAGGATCAAAGATCAACGAAGCGTCTTCCTCTGAAATGCCATCGCCTGAATCCGACACGGATAAAACAACATATTCGCCTTCGCAGATGTTTTCGTCGCCGCCGACCGGGCGTCCCAGATAGATCGATTTGGTCATGATCGACACACAGCCCTCCGTGCCCGCCTGTAAAAATAAAACGGAGAGAAGATTCAGCAGCGCTTTTTCAAGTTTTGAAACCGACGCCATAATGTCGTGCAGAGAAGGCTCCAGATCCAGATTGACCGTAACTCCCGGCTGTTGCCCGGTTAATTTCCGAAACTCCGGCTGATACAGGAAAGCAAGGATAAGGTCATTCAAATTCAGGGATCTGCGCGCTTCGTCATCTCTGTGCGACACCAACATCAAATCCTGCAGAATCGCGATAACCCGCTCCGATGAACCAATGATATTTTTAAGATAGGTTTGGGCATTTTCATCATTCGCATCGCTTTGCATCATCAGCAATTCGGAAAATCCCAAAACACCGGCCATCACATTGTTTATTTCGTGAGCGACCACGCCGGTCATCTGCCCCACGGCAGCCAATCTTTCCGTTTTCTTGAGCAGCCCCTCCAGTTTCCGTTGTTCCGTCTCGTATTTTTTAAAAGAGCTGATGTCCTTCAAGACCCCTTGATAACCGGCAATGTGTCCCTTCGCATCGCGAATCGGGCTGGCGCTGATACCGGCCCAAAAATAGGTCCCATTTTTGCGCTTCATCTGAAGTTCATGATAGAGCACATCCGTCTGAATTCCGAGTTTTTCATCGCGCTTTCGCGTTTCGTGGACGTGACGTAATTGTTCAATGCTTTCCGGCGCGAGAAAATTCAAAAGCGATTTTCCCTCCAGGTCCTCCAAGGTGTATCCTCCGGATATTTTTTCGCACGCGGGATTAACGTAGGTAAAATTGAACTTGCTGTCCGTCTGCCAGAAAGCTTCGGATGTATGCGCGACAACGTATTTCATGCCGTCGCCATATCGCAGGATACTGTCGCTTGTCTGCTTACTCCCGGACAGATAGCTTTTCATCGCATCGCGAACATCCGGAATTCCGTTTGCCTCGGTAAAATCCATTCCGGCTAGAGATGTGTCTTTCGCGCCTTTGAGCCGACTTCTAATGTCTTTATTCGATCCCATTTTTCTCACCTCTTAAAATTATGCGTTCATGCCCCATAAAAAAAACCGTAAAAATACCGTAAAATTAATTTGATATTTTCTATGCGACGAACGGATTGCTGTCAATCGTCTTGGCCTTTTTGAAATAAAATAGCATTTCATTCTGAAACAGGTCATTTGTTTCATTTCAACTTTCGGCCAGCAATCTTATTGCCACCCTTTACAGACTCTGATATTGATTTTTTGCAGCGAATGGAATTTTTGTCATACAACATACAGGAAACAGACCTCTCATTTCATTGAAACGGAGCCATTATCCGTGAGAAAAAGTGAAACAGTCGTCAAAACCGGACCGGACGGCAACACCATCAGGAAGGCGCTGCAAAGTGTTTTTCCCTCGGCGGCCAGCTTTTCAGACTTTAAGGAAAATGACGGGGAAATCTCCCGGAGGGCGATTCCCGCCATCCTGCACTACGCGTTTTGCCAGGGCGCCCTTCCCGCGGAAACCGAAAAAGCGCTGCTTAATATTCTGCCGCTCGATAGCTGCAAGTCCACCGTGCAATCCGGGCCTGATTCATTCACCTTTTCCTTTGTGCTCGATACACTGACCGGACGCCAATCCGTCAATGCCCTGATCACACAGCTGGCCCCGACAGCCCGATTACTGGGCCTGCCGTCCATTTCAGCGCCCATGATGACCCGCCTGAAGCAGAATTTTGTCGTTAATACCGCGAAAAAAAGGGCTCTTTTGCGTCTGCTGGCGTTCTGGAGCTCCTTAAAACATCCGGATTTGGGCTGGAATTATGATGTTCTCAGCCAACTGCCGGCAAAGACCGACGATCAGACTTTCGCTCTTCAGGACAAGGCGGGCGTAACCATCAACATCCATCTGATGGGCCAAGGTGAAATGATCTCGCCGCCCGACATTCTATGGTTGAAAAATGAACTGCTCTCTTGCCTTGATTACCTGAATCTGACCGGACAGGTTCCCAAAAAAATGATTGAAGCCACGGGCGCAACATCGTTTTCCATCCGCATCCCCAAAAAGCCGGGTTCGCCGGACGAACCCGCGCTCTACGCGCCGGGCATTCGCCACGCGCTGGCCGTCGCCCATCAGATGGCCACCCGCTGGCTTCTATGTTCGCAAAGCTCACCGCGAAAACGCCTGATTCTGATGATCGGCGCGGGCCTGCCGTCCGGCATCCGCAGGCCGGATGCTCGGCTGGCGGAAAATATCCCGGCCAACGATACAGGCATTTATCTGGATGATTTTGCGCATCTGTGCGCGGAAATCAGCAATATCAAGGGATTTCGGCGCTGCATCCTGGAGCAAACGGAAAGAAGCGCGCCGCGCAAAGACCTGTGGTCGCTGGTCTATTTCTGGCCCGCTCATTTTTATGATTACATTCCCTGCCTGCTGGAAGAAAGGATGCTGCCCGTATCCAACCGCGGCGAAAGATACGAGCAATTCAGCCGCGAGCTGTTCTTTCCCGAAACCGGCGCCCCAGCAACATTTGGCGCCATTGGGGCCATGCATCGCCACCCTCAGCATTCCCTTCATTTTATCGAAATCGCCAAAGTTCTGCGCGCCCGGCAAATGCCTCATGAGGCGGACGAGATACTCACTCATGTGCTGTTGACCGATCCGGATAATCTCAGCGCGCGATTTATGCGCATGGCCAGCCGCATCATTTTCCCCGCTTCGGGACTGGACGCCATCACAACCATCCTGTTCTTTGAACGCGGCATTGCCGAAGGAGAACAGCTTTTAAAATATTATGACACGGACAATGAAATCTGGTGGGCCTTGGGCATGCTGTATTTCAACCGGGCCATAAAAACGCTTCAGCACCTTCGGCGCGGAAGCCAATCGGTTGATCTTCACCTGGAGCCGGACGATGTTTTGGCCTGTTTAAGAAAATCCGCCGACTGCTTCCGCAAGGGGCTTGCGACCTCTTCAGCCGGACAGACCGACAACGGCCTTTTTGGGCTTCTGTACGCCCAGAGTTTTATCGAATTGTTTTCCGGAAACAAACCATTCATCAGCGACCCCCATGCCGTGCTCCGGGAAGAGGACAAAAATATTTTCCGGCAAGCGGGCATTCGCACCATGAAAAACATGGGGTTGCTGACCGCCGACGCCCAAACCCAGGAAAAAGACAATACCGTCGGCGACCAAAGCATCCTGAAAGTCGCGACGTTTATTTTCTCAAAAAATCAAAACGCCGTCATCGGACGAAGTTACATTCCCTACATCCAGCATGTCTATGCCATGATCCTTTGGGATTTCACGCCCAGAATCACAACGCCTACGTGTAAAATCGTGCTGTATCTGCTGGAAAGCGCAAGACAAAACGCCCGGCGGCTTGAAAAAGACAATCTTTGCGTGTATCAGATTTTTGCAGGCTTTGTGCCCGCCGGCCGGTTTGTTAAAAATGTGGAACTAATTATTCATCGGATCAGAACATTCATCACGGACGAGGAGCTGGCCGGAGGCGACGATGTTCCCATCCCCCCGGCCAAAGAGCGGAAAATGGCCGGGGTCAAACTGATGCTCCTGGAAGTGGATCGTCCCTGACGCAACCTTTAAAAAGGAGATTTGAAACGTGAAACATCTCAAAAGAACCGTCATTGCCGTCATTTTATTCATTGCATTGATCATTCTTGCGGGTTTTACCGTCGCCCCCGCCGTTTTGAAACCTGTTTTGATCAAAAACATCGCAAAGGCCACGCACCGCGACGTTGCGATCGAGCGCATCAAGATCAATCCGTTCACCCTTTCGACAACCATTCAGGGCTTCAAACTTGCTGATCCCGGCGGCGCGTCGCCTTTCATCGCCTTTGACGAATTGCATGTCAACTGGAGCGTCATCATATCGGCCTTTCGCCGGGCGCTGGTTCTGGAAGAAGTTCGTCTGGTCAACCCATATGTCGGCATTACCCGCAAAACGGACGGGACCTATAATTTCTCCGATCTGCTCCCGAAGGACGAGGATAAAAAGGAAGAAACTTCCAAACCGTTTCACTTTTCGCTCAATAACATTCAAATCACCGGCGGCCGCATTGATTTTTCCGACCTGCCCAATAAAACCAACCACACGGTGCGCGATCTGCAGCTGGCTGTGCCGTTTATCTCGAATATTCAGCATGATTTAAAAAAATATGTTGAGCCGAAGTTTTCGGCCCTTGTCAACGGCGACCCGATGCGCGCAACCGGGAAAACCATGCCTTTTGAATCATCGCGCGCCACCGTCTTTGATGTGGACCTCAATGACGTTGACCTTCCACGTTACCTCCAGTATGTTCCTCTGCGCCTGAATTTCAAGCTGGCGTCCGCCGTTCTGGATACGCATCTGCGAATCACCTTCATGAGCCACGAGGACAGAGCGCCCGAGCTTTCCATCACCGGGCAGGCCGCCTTGAAAAACGTCGCTCTCGATGATTTAAAGGGAAACAAAATTCTGAGGCTGGCCGCGCTTACGGCGGAGATTGCCTCCGTCGAACCGCTGGTTCCCAATGCCCATCTGGCCGGCATCACGCTCGATTCCCCGGAGCTTTTGCTTCAGCGCGACAAACAGGGGAAAATCAACCTGGCGTCGCTTGTTGACCCGCAAAAGAAAGATGAAAACGCCCGGCCGAAAAACGCCGGCAACGGCAAAACCGTCAAGGACAAGCAAACCGGCGGGAAAACGGAGCTTACACTTAATATCGACCAGTTCCTGATCGACAAGGCGGATATCACGTTTACCGACGCGGCGCCCGCGCAACCGGTCAAAATCCGGATGGCGCCCCTCAGGCTGAAGGCGTCAAACGTCTCGCTGAAAAAAGACGCAAAAGCCGATGTCGACCTTACGCTGGTCATGGATAAGCACACGAACATCGCCGCGAAGGGCGCGGTAAGCATCAATCCCGTCGGCGCCGATCTGGCCCTGAATGTTAAAAATCTCGCCATCCGCCCGTTCCAGCCCTATTTCACCGAATCCGTCCAGCTCGACGTCACGCGCGGCGCCGTTTCGACCGCCGGCAAACTCGTTTTCAAAATGGATGCCAAAGAAAAGCCCAGCGTCAGCTATATCGGCAACCTGGCGGTTTTGCAGCTTGCCGCCATCGACCGAATGCGCTCGCAGGATTTCGTCAAATTTCAGCGTCTTGAGTTTAACGCGCTGTCCGCGGGCTACAATCCCCTCTTTGTGAACATTCGGGACATTTCACTTGCCGATTTCTTCGTCAGAATTTTGATTCATGAAGGCGGGTCCACCAACATTCAGGATATTTTCAGCCCGTCAAAAAAAGAAGAGAACAAAACACCGGCATCCGCAACCGCGCAACCTGACGCAAAAGAACCGGCCGGAAAGCCATCCAACGAGCCCGCGCCGGACATCAAAATCGGTAAAGTCCGTTTTGCGCGCGGCACCGTTGATTTTGCCGACCGCAACATTAAACCAAGTTATCGCGTCACCATGCTCAACCTCCAGGGCGGCGTCACCGGCCTTTCGTCGCAGGACATCTCGCGGGCCAAAGTCGATCTGAAGGGACACCTGGGCTATGGATCGCCCATTGAAATCGGAGGAACCATTAATCCGCTCATTAAGGATATTTTCGCCGACATCAAGGTCCGTTTCAAAGACATTGAAATGAGCACCGTCTCGCCGTATACGATAAAATTTCTGGGCTACCCGATCACCAAAGGCAAACTGACTTTCGACGTGTCGTACCTGATTAATCAACGCAAGCTCAACGCGGAAAATAAAGTTTTCTTTGACCAGCTCACCTTCGGAGACAAAGTGGACAGCCCCGACGCCATCTCCGCACCGGTCACGCTGGCCGTATCGCTTCTGACCGACCGCAACGGACAGATCAATCTGGACATTCCGGTTTCGGGAAGCCTTGACGATCCGAAGTTCAAGGTCTGGCCGGTGATCTGGCAGATTCTGGTCAACCTCATCACCAAAGCCGTCACGTCGCCTTTCGCGCTGGTGTCGTCTCTCACCGGCAGCGGAGAAGAAATGAGCTACGTTGAATTCGATGCAGGCAGCGCGAAATTATCGGAGGCGGAGCTGAAAAAAATCGCCGCTCTGACAAAAGTGCTTTATGACCGCCCCAATCTGAAACTGGACATTGAGGGCTATGTGGATGCGGCAGGCGACACAGAGGGCCTCAAAAAAGCCAGAATGAACCGCATGCTGAAAGCGCAAAAGCTCAAAGAGCTGCTGGACAAAGGCCAGGCAAACGTTTCTCAGGACAATATTTCCATAGGCCCGTCGGAATATGAAAAATATCTGACGCTCGCTTACAAGGCTGCGGATTTTCCCAAACCCAAAACCGCCCTGGGTATGCTCAAAGACCTGCCGCCCGCGGACATGGAAAAACTGATGCTGGAGAATATATCCATCACGGAAAATGACCTGTCCGGTCTTGCGGCCAGACGCGCGCAGGCGGTCCGTGAGCGTCTCCTTCAGGATGAGAAAATCGAACCGGCCCGCATATTCTTAGTCAAACCGCCGTCCGCGGCCCCCGAGAAAAAAGACAAGGTCAAAGACAGCCGGGTGAATTTTAAGTTGAAATAAAAACAGGGGCGCATCAATAAAAATCCCCGTGAAAATCAACGTAAAAACGATTTTCTTGATTAAAATAACTCAGGAATGTAAAATTGGACATGAGCGATATTTTGGAAGATATTTAAATACTTATTGCAATAAAGGATGTCTTGATATCCGAACATGGCTATAATGAACTTGCAGATGATGATATTTACATCAAAGATATTTTATCCGGTGTTAAGGAGGCTGTCATTGTTGAAGAATATCCGGATTATCACAAAGGTCCCTGTGTTCTGGTCTTGCAAAAAGACGGCAAAGGGGCTCCCATTCATGTCGTATGGGGCATCCCGAAGAATCATACATCGCCTGCAGTCCTGGTTACCGCTTACAAACCGGATAGTGAAAAATGGTCAAACGATTTTTTAAGGAGAAAATAATGGGAAAAAGACTTTGCACAAAATACATCCACGAAGGACAGTATGTAGCGGAAGTTGATATTGAGTTGATTCTTACGGATCAAGGATGGTCTCCTTATCTGTCTCTGGATGATGCACAAAAACTTGACGATGTGCGAGAAGCTCTGCGAAAAGGCGATCTCAAAGAAGCAAGCAAACTTTCTCGTTTATACACCCTCACCGCCGTAGCAGTATAGTTTATCCGAATAGGAGTTGTGTTATCCTGAAAAATTTCATTTTCCAGATCCCAGGAGTATGACAAAAACAAAATCCACCTTCTTATTGTTTGCACTGAGCATTTTCCTGGCGTCCTGCTCTGCGTTGTGCCCGGTCAAACACCCCGCGCAGTGCCTTCCGCATTTTCCGGACCATGATGGCTGGTATGGCGGCGACGGTGCTTATTCCATATTGCTCGACGACCGGCGCACGCTCTGGCTGTTCGGCGACACATTTGTCTCGGACGATGCAGGAAGGAAGGACCGCATCGGCATGGACGTGGTTTTGGGCAACACGGTGGCCCTCTCCGCCTGTTCGGCGCAAAATGAATTTTCCGTCCGGTATTTTCTGAAGAAGCAAAATTCAAATTTCGTATCGTTTTTCGGCGAAAACGAATTTCTCTGGCCGCAGGACCCTTTTATCGCCAAAGGCGTTTTGTATATCCCCCTGTTGATCATTCAGGGGCTGCCGGATGCGCCCGCGCCTTTTAACTTCAGGATTGCCGGACACAAGGTCGCCCGCGTCAGAGATTTCAGCGCCGATGATCCCCGGAAATGGCCGGTGGATTATCTGGACTGGACGCCGGCGCTTGCGCGCGGCATCGAAGCTCTGGCGACAACCTCCGTCGTTTTTGACCATTACGTTTATTTCTATCCGCTCTATAAATATCGACAGGATACTGTCAGCATCGCCGGAAATATTCTCGCGCGGATTCCCGTCGACCACCTGGATCAGCCGGCCGGCGCGTTTGAATATCTGCATCAGTCCGGAAAATGGGAAAAAGACATATCGCCCGAAAGCATAAAAATTATTTTCGACGCGGCGGTCTCCGAGTTGAGCGTCCGTTTCCACTCGCCAAATCAGGAATGGCTGGCTGTTTACCTGTCGCCTGCAGACAGGGGCAAGAGGCTGCTGGCGCAAACGTCAAAACACCTGGACGGCCCCTGGAGCGATCCGAAACCCATGATGGAATCTGTTCCGGAAGTGGATTTTACAAGTTCCCTGTATGATCCACACACGTTTTGCTACGCCGGCAAGGAACATCGCCAGTTTTCGCAAAATCACAACCTGGTTGTAACCTACGTCTGCAATTCATCCGAAGACCTGACAAAACCGGAGAGTTTTTTGCGCAAAAACCTTTTTCTTTACCGGCCTGTAGTCAAAATCATGTCCTGGCCCCCCGCTTTATCCCATTGACATCCGTAAGCAGTTCCCTTATGAACAAAATCGTTGCGGTGTCACCCCCTGGACAAGCAAATGGCATCTACAAGGCACAAGAGGATAATTCCATGATGAACATCAAACGACACATCCCCGCACAGCACAGACTGTTTTTCTTTTATTGCATCCTCATCTTCCTGTTATCGGCGATGATGGGATGCGCATACACGCAGCGCGAACAGGCGGATTCTCTGCGCAATATCAGTTTCTCTCCCGACGGCAAGACGCTGATTTTCAACCGACAGACAGGCGACGGGCCTTACCTGATCCACACCTATGATATGGAATCCGGAGATTTGACCGCTTATGCGTCTCCGGCGGGAGAAAAATGGGATTATCCGCACTTTTCTTTCAACGGAAAACAGATTGTTTTCGTATCATTTCCCGTGGACGTTATCCCGGCCACCGATATTCATGCCGGAAAAACCATTGAAAATCCCGATAAGTCCCAAATCGCCGTCATGGACGCCAACGGGAAAAACGTGCGGAAAATCACCCGTTCAAACGGATATAAGGCCTATCCTTCCTTTTCCCATTCCGGGCGGAAAATTATTTTTGCCCGTTCCGATGTCATGGAAGATAAACCCCTGGTCGGCATTAAGTGGACCCTCTGCGAAACGGATGTAAAAACCGGCCGGGAAACATCGCTTACGGAATTCAAATTTTTTACAGTTTCCAAACCTTACTATTTCCCGGATGACAAAACCTTTATTTTCGGAGGGGAATATCTCACCGGCTATCCGGGCGCACCCGACAGCAACAAAGACACGGAAAGTTTTCGCAGGGTGGAAAAGAAACGAAAAGAGCTGAAATCCAAATACAATGGAAATTCCATTTACGTCATGCAGGAAGGCGAAAAAGAGCTGAAACCCTATCTTGCGCCGCCCAAAATCAAAAAGAGATTTAAAAAGGCGCTCGTGGCTTCCGACTACACAAAATGGCCGTCTTTGAACACTGACGGTTCCGTCCTCATTTTCAAGGCGCAGGGCAGTGGTCCGGACGGCGCCGTCAATCACGATCATTTATATCAATACTCGCCCGACGGAAATCATCGCAGCATTACATCCATTCCGCCGACGGATAGCATGCCGTCCGTATCCCCCGACGGCGAGAGCATTGCGGTCATCTCCGTCGCTTCAAATTCCATTATGCTTTACCAGGTGAAAGACGGTAAAAACAAAGAGATCACACTGCCCGATCAACCGTCGCGCATCATTAACGGCAAGTAAGTTTTTTTTGAGGGCGGGATCCCCCCGCCCTCACCTTGATCCTTGAACCTGCATCCGGCATGCGCCGGACTCCGCGCCGCTCAAGCGGCGCTCCGCCTTGGTCCTTAAATCTTTCCCGCAAACTCCCTGCCAAACGCGAATGCCTGCTCAAGGGCCTCATCTGAGGGCTGCCACATAGCTTTGAATCCATCGCCAAGCACTTCAAAGCCGGCTTTGGAAAGGTGCTCGTTTAAGATTTTTACACTCTCGCCGCTCCAGCCGTAGCAGCCGAAAGCCGCGGCCTTTTTGTTTTTGAACTTGAGGCCCGCGACCATGTCCATGAGCGCCGCCAAGGCGTTGAGGATGCCCTTGTTGATCGTGGGCGACCCCAGCAAAATCGCTTTGGACTTGAAGACCTCGGTCACGACATCGTTGATGTCGCGCCGCGAAATATTGAAGAGTTTCACCGTCACTTTGTCGTCGGCCTCTTTGATCCCCTTGGCAATGTGTTCGGCCAGCATTCTCGTGCCGTCCCACATCGTGTCATAAATAATAGAAATTTGATTTTCCTGATAGTCCGCCGCCCACTCCAGATATTTCTGCGCGATCTGGAGCGGATTGTCGCGCCAGATGACGCCATGGCTGGGGCAGATAAATTTGACGGGGAGATTGAGTGCAATCACTTCGTTTATTTTTTTGGTCACCAGCGGTGAAAACGGCGTGAGGATATTGGCGTAATATTTTGTTGCCTCTTCATAAAGTTCGGACTGCACGACGAGATCATTGTACATATGCTCACTGGCGATATGCTGGCCGAACGCGTCGTTGGAAAATAAAATCTCATCTCCGGTAAGGTAGGCCATCATAGAATCCGGCCAATGCAGCATCATGGCTTCGACAAAAATCAGGTCTTTTTTACCCAGCGATAGTTTGTCGCCGGTTTTCACAACCTGGAAATTCCAGTCCTTGTGATAATGGCCCTTGAGCGACTTGACGCCGTTGGCCGTGCAATACACGGGCTTGTCCGGAATGCGGCTCATCAGTTCCGGAAGCGCTCCCGA
>CAZGDK010000079.1:0-14140 GCA_964525155.1 uncultured Smithella sp.
CGCCTTCATCAGTCCGATGTTGCCTTCCTGGATCAGATCCAGAAACTGCAGGCCGCGGTTGGTGTACTTCTTGGCAATACTCACCACCAGCCTCAGATTCGCCTCCACAAGTTTCCGTTTGGCGATTTCCGCCTTGGCTTCCCCGTCTTCAATGGAATCGACCACATTTTTGAGCGTGGCCGTCGGAATGCCGACTTCCCGGGCAATGTGCTTGATGCGCTTCTGGGCTTCCGTGATATCATCATGACTGCGATGCAGCCAATCGATGGATACTTTGGCTTCCTTGGCCGCCTGCTTTTCATCCTGTTTGGACTTCCTCATCTTCGACCAGGATTTTTCCATCTGTGTAAGCGTCAAACCGGACTCTTTTTTATACTGATTGATGATGCGCTCCGATCGCTCAATCTCATCGGTAAAGAAGCGCAGGCGGGCGATAAAGCGATGAATCTGTTTTTTGCTGAAACGGATTTTCCGGCACAGTGTGATAATGTTTTTCGTGTTCTTTTCCAGCTCCGCCGTCAGCGTCTCGCGCTGTTTGGGCTTCATGGTTTTGGCTTTAAGTTTCTCACGCAGCACGTCGTTGCGGTCATGGAACAGTTTGATGCGGCCGATGAGCTTGAGCACGCGTTCTTTGTGCTCATCTTCCTCCATGAACCCTTCTTCGTCTTCAATATTGTCCACGACATTTTTAACGCGGATTTCACCGGATTCAAGCTTTGCGGCAATATTGAACACTTCCGCAATGGATGTGGTCAGACTGAAAATCGCCCACATCGTCTCCCGCGCGCCTTCTTCAATTTTCTTGGCGATTTCGACTTCGCCTTCGCGGCTCAAAAGCGAAACCAGACCCATTTCCCGCAAATACATCTTTACCGGATCGCCAGTCTTTCCCGCGCCCGGCACGAGCGCCAGAGCCTCCGGAAATTTGGACGGCAGCACATCTTCCACCGGCTTTTTAACAACCAGTTTTTCCCCTTGCTCAGTATCGATGATGTCGATATTCTTCTCACCGAATAGCATAATAATATCATCTATTTGATCCGATGAATTAATATCCGGCGGCAGCATGTCGTTGACATCGTCGTAGGTTAGAAACCCTTTTTCTTCCCCCAGGGAAAGTAATTTCTTAAATTCATCGGACTGAATTTCTTTGGCCATTTGGCATCCCCCAAAAAATATTTTTGCCGGCGTGTCCGCTAGCGTAGTTCTCTTTCAGCATTCATCAGGTTTAGTTTTTCCACCATCAGCTTCTGCAGAAGCTCTTCATTGCCGCTCGTTTGTGCCTGCGCCAATTTCAATTTCAACTGCCGGTGCTGCTCCTTGTACCATTTTTCCCGAATTCTCTTAATGTTATCGGCAAAATTGCGCTCCACCATACTTTCATCGGTCACAGGCGCCTCAATACTTAATTTATAAAGGCTTTCCCGAAGCTTCTTATCCTCTTCGGCGGCTAAAACCATATTAATATCAACATATCCGAGCAGTTTATAGGTCTGCACGATTTTTTCTCCCAGCGCCTTGAGCTCGGGCTCCATAAACAGATCGAGTATCTTTTCCGCCTCGACTTGCTCCGTTTTCTGCGGATATTCCAGCATCAGACGGATCAGATTTATTTCCAGCGGATTGAGATTCAACCTTGAGTTGACCGCCGCAGGAGCCGCCGTTTTCGGTTTGATGTGCCCCTCCTTGCGATGAACCTCACGCTTCAAAAGAGACTGATCAATGCCCAGTTTCTCCGCAATCCGCTTGATGAAGAGATTTTTTTCAATCTCATCGCCGATCTTGCCGACAAACTCCATCGCGGTCTTCACCAGATCGCGGTTTTCTTCAAATGTCTTGCCGTCCCCCAGGACATTATCAATATAATAATCACTGATGGCCGGGGCCGCTGCGATTAATTCCTCGAGTTTTTTCCTGCCGAACGTTTTCACATAATCATCCGGATCGTACCCGTCGGGCAAAACCAGCGCCCGCGCATGCATGTTCGCCCCTAAAAACAACTCCAGCGACCGGTCCAGCGCCTTGCGACCGGCGATATCCGGATCGAAGAGCGCGACCACATCCTGGGTATAGCGTCGCAAAAGCTCCAGATGGTCTTTTGTCAGCGCCGTCCCGAGCGTCGCCACCACATTGCGGATGCCCGCGTTGTAAAGCGATATGGCGTCGAAATACCCTTCCACAATCAGGCAAAAACCGCTGGCGCGGATCGCCTCCCTGGCCTTGTTCAGGCCGTAGAGGTTTTTGCCTTTGATGTATACCGGCGTCTCCGGCGAATTCAGATATTTCGGTTCTCCCTCCCCCAGAATCCGCCCGCCGAATGCCACAATCTCTCCGAAAACATTTTCAATCGGAAAAATCAGCCGGCCCCGGAAGCGGTCGTAATAGCCCCCGTCTTTTCCGGCAATCACCAGCCCCGCCTGTTCGGCCAACTTCAGAGACAAACCGGCTCCTTCAATGTAGTCTGCCGCCCCGCGCCAGGTATCCAAGGCATACCCCATACGAAACTGCTTGACGGTTTCATCGGACAGCGCTCTTTTTTGCACATAGTCGCGGGCAATTTTCCCGTCAGTCGTCGTCAGATTCCTTGCAAACTGCTGGGCCGCGCGCAAATTCAGGGCGACAATTTCTTCGTGCAGTGACGCCTTCTCCCGCCCGTCCTTGTCGAATGTTTTTACCGGCAGCATTACGCCCGTTTTTTCCGCCAGATGCTTGATCGCTTCCGGAAAGCTTTTATTGGCGATCTTCATCAAAAGCGTGATGGCGTTGCCGCCTTCGTGGCAGCCGAAACAGTAAAATATCTGCTTTTCGCGGTTGACGGTAAACGAAGGCGTTTTCTCCTGATGAAACGGGCAAAGCCCCAGATAATTGCGGCCCGCCTTTTTCAGCGTCAGATATTCCGAGGCCAGCTCGACAATATCCACCCTGCTTTTAATCTCTTCTATCTTGCTGTCATCAAAACGCACGAAGATCCGCCCTGCCGCCGAATATTTTTTTCACCACGCCGATTGGCAAACTTTTCCCGCTAAGACAAGAGCGCTTTCACTTTTTCGCCCGCGGCCTTGCCGTCGGCCTTGCCGGTGATCTGCGGCATGAGAATTTTCATAACTTTGCCCATGTCTTTAACGGATGTCGCGCCGACTTCGGCAATCGTTTTTTTAATCAGCGCTTCGACCTCTTCATCGGCCAACTGCTGGGGCATAAAAGACTGAAGAACTTTTAATTCGGCCTCTTCCTTATCCACCAGATCCTGCCTGCCGCCTTTGGCGAACTGTTCGATGGAGTCCCTGCGCTGCTTGACCAGGTTGGCCATGACCTGCATGATTTCCGTTTCATTGAGCGGACGCATCGCGTCGATTTCCTTGTTGTGCAGCGCCGTCTTTAACATGCGGATCGACGACAGCTTAACTTTATCCTTGGCTTTGGCCGCCGCCACCATTTCTTCGTTGATTCTGGCATTGATATCCATAGTCTCTTTACCTCGACTTAACCCATTTGATCGTCCAGTTTTCGACCGCCCAGAAGATGCATGTGCAGATGAAACACCACCTGCCCGCCTTCCGCGTTGCAGTTAATGACCGTGCGGAACCCCCGGTCGGCCACATTTTTGGCTTTTGCCACTTTTTGCGCGGCGGCCGTCAGCCGTGAGGCGATATCGTTTTGGCCCGCGTCAACATCCATCAGCGTCGCCACATGCTTTTTGGGGATGAGAATCACATGTACGGGCGCCATCGGATGGATGTCTTCAAAAGCGAGCACGGCATCATCCTCATAAACCTTCGTGCAGGGGATGTCCCCCTTAACGATTTTACAAAAAATACAGTCGGCCATATCTTATTCCTCCTTTTTACGAGGTTGCGTTCGCCTTTGCTATGGCGTCTTCGAGGGCAATGGCCCCCGTATAAATCGCCCGTCCCACAATCACGCCGAAAAACAAACAGTCTTTCACGGCCAAAAGCGCGTCAATGTCGGTAAGCGTTGCCACGCCGCCGGAAGCGATTACCGGGATGGATACGGCCTTGGCCAGCGTCCTTGTCTGCTCCACATTGACGCCTGTTTCCATGCCGTCGCGTTGAATATCCGTGTAAACAATCGCCTGGATGCCGCAGTTTTCGTACCGGCGCGCCAGGTCGATCGCATTCTGGCTGGTTTGCTGTGTCCAGCCGCGAACCGCCACCTGCCCGCCCAGCGCATCGATCCCCAGAATGATTTTTCCGGGATGGGTTTTGGCCGCCTTCTTCACAAAATCCTCGTCCTGAATGGCCGCCGTTCCGAGGATGACGCTCGCCACACCGTTATTCAGATAATAATCGATGGTTTCCATATTGCGGATGCCGCCGCCGACTTCGATCGGAACATTGACCGATCGCGCGATGTCCAGAATAATGGAGGCGTTCTTCGGGAGCCCCGCCACGGAGCCGTCCAGATCGACAATATGAATCCGCTTTGCGCCCTTTTGCGCCCAGAGGCACGCCATGTCCGCCGGATTTTCCGCGTAGACCGTTACACGATCAAAATCTCCCTGCGCCAGACGGACGCATTGACCGTTTTTAATATCTACCGCCGGTATGATAAGCAATGATAAGCTCCTTTAAGAAAATGTTCAGAATTGAAAAAAGCGTCCCGCATCCGCTCTAATCGTTTTCAAACCCGGAAAACGTGGAAAAGACCTCGTCGACGCCCAGCTTCGCAAGCTCACGCGCCGTCAGCCACTTGGCGCCACCCTTGAAAAAAGAAGACGCCTGAAACACGTCTTCCATCAGTGACTTCTGGGTTTTATCGTAAATACCCCGCCAGATGCTTTTCCCATCTTTAACGGAAATCAGATGAATTTCAAAAGCGACGGACGCCGGACGTTCAGCCGAATAATCATAGCCCACTCGTTCGCGATAATGGTAGACATACCCCGCAACCACAACATCCGCCTGCAATTCGCCACCGGTTTTCTTTATGATCTGCAACAAAGGTTTTTTCAGAGACGCCGCCGAAACACGCTGATGCACCGCGGCGGCTTTTTCAGACGAAATCAACTCCGTATTTTTCAACTCTTTCAATTTATCCGTAAAAATTTCTTCAACGACTTTTTCGGCGCCCCCGACAATGCCGCCTGCGGAATTCACGCTTCCGCAAACCGGACAGCGCACCGACGTCGAATCATCCTCAGGCGAAACCGCCTGAAAGGGAAGCACGGCAATGCGCACCATCGGTTTTGATACGGACGCACCCTTTTCGTCTGCCCAAAGCGCGCCAGTTGAGGCAAAAACAAAAAACAGCGTCAACCAGACGATTTTTTTCATCATCATCTTTTTCAATTTGAGAAACCTTGTCTTTCTTTCAGAGCGTGCCCTTCGTGGACATCACGCCTGAAATTTCAGGGTTTTGCGCCACGGCCTGTCTTAGCGCCCTTGCAAAGGCTTTAAAGATCGCTTCAATAATATGATGGCTGTTGCTGCCGTATGCCAGATTGATGTGCAACGTAATTCCGCTGTGATCGGTAAAAGCCTTGAAAAATTCCTTAACCAGCGCCGGATCGAATCCACCGATTTTCCGCCGCTCGTATTTTACTTTGTAAATCAGATAGGGACGCCCGGAAATGTCCAGATCAACATGGCAGAGACTTTCGTCCATGGGAACCGTCGCCGATCCGTAACGGTTGATGCCTTTTTTGTCACCCAACGCCTCTGAGAAAGCCTTTCCCAGGCAGATGCCGAGATCCTCCACCAGATGATGATCATCAATTTCCGTATCGCCCGTACTTTTCACCACCAGCTTGAACAAGCCATGACGGGAGAACAGATCCAGCATGTGATTCAAAAAGGGAATCGTCGTGTCAATCTTGCTTCCGGACGTTTTGTCCAGATCGATTTCCAGCGCAATATCCGTTTCCGTCGTTTTGCGGACAATCTTTGCTTTTCTGGCCATGCTGCCCTCCGGACTAGATGACTTTGTTGAGCGGATATTCGATAATGCCTTGAGCGCCCGCCTCTAGAAGCTGCGGAATTATATCACGCACCACGCCCGTGTCGATAACGGTTTCAATGGCCACCCATTCTTCCGAATAGAGGCTGGAAACCGTCGGCGCCTTAAGCGACGGTAAAAGCTTCATCACACGGCCCAGATTTTCCTTGGCGCAGTTGAGTTTGAGGCCAACCTTGCCCATCGCCAGAAGCGATCCGGTCAAAAGCGTTCGTATCTGTTCAATTTTTTTTCGCTTCCAGGGATCCTCCCAGGCCGCGCGGTTGGCGATCAACTGGGTGTTGGTCCTCATCAGTTCATGAACGATCCTAAGTTTGTTGGCACGAATCGTCGAACCGGTTTCCGTCACTTCCACCACGGCATCCACCAGGCCGTCCACAACTTTCGCTTCCGTGGCCCCCCAGGAAAATTCCACGCTGACATTGATCTTCTTTTCGGCAAAGTAGCGTTTTGTAAACGCCACCAGCTCCGTGGAAATATGCTTGCCTTCCATGTCCTCCAGGGACCGGATCGGGGAATCGTCGCGTACTACCAGCACCCAACGGGCCTGACGGGTCGACACCTTGGAATACACCAGATCCTGCACGGCGACGACATCGGAATTATTTTCCAGAATCCAGTCGATACCGGTGAGTCCCAAATCCAGATGCCCGTCTTCGACGTAACGCGACATTTCCTGCGCCCGCACCAGCGCACAGGAGAGCTCCGCATCGTCGATGTCCGGGAAATAGCTGCGGCTGTCATACGTGATACGCCATCCGGCTTTCTTGAATAATTCTACGGTGCTATTTTCAAGGCTTCCCTTGGGAATACCCAATTTTAATACATTCATTTATACACGTCCTTCGGATCAAAAACTTTTTCTCCCACGACAACGAAGTCATCACCTTCACGCTTGCGGAAAAAGCACGACCGGTGCCCCGTATGGCAGGCCGCGCCGCCCAGCTGCTCCACCTGCAGTAAAATAGTGTCGTCATCGCAGTCTATGTAAATGTTTTTTACAATCTGGATATGGCCGGAGCTTTCGCCTTTGAGCCACAATTGCTGCCTTGACCGGCTCCAGAATGTCGCCTTGCCGGTTTGGAGCGTTTTTTCCCATGATTCGCGGTTCATATAGGCAAGCATTAATACATCTTTTGTTTCAGCATCTTGAACGATGGCTGGAACCAGTCCGTCGCTTTTTTCAAAATTCAGTTCGATCATAATCCCCTTCATTGATTGGCATTTTCCGTATAACTTCAATAAATTGTTTTATTTAAATGACAAATCCTATTAAATCAAGCAAAATTTTGTCGTCCGGACAGTTGAATTGCACCTTGCCGAACCCCTTCATTTCTGATAGAAATCGACCCGTAAATTGATCAGACACATTAATACCCGGAGGTTTCTACGTATGTCTTTGCTGGCAGGCGGTATCATCGGCGCGATTTTAGGACTGATCAGTTTAGTTTTCTGGTGGGCGGATTTCTTAACGATTTTAAGGGGCGCCGTGCCGATCAGCCTCCTTTTAGGCGGGCTTTTGGCCATTTATGTCGGTTTTGACGAAATCCAGGATAAAATCCGCGAAGAAAGACATCGCCAGGACGAGGAGCTTGAAAAAACCAAGGAAGAAATGGAATCGGCCAGAGCCGAAGCCGAACGCTACCGTGAAGAATTGAATAAATTGAAGGAGCCCAAAAATTAACATGGAGGTACTTATGACAAACAGGTTTATGAAAGTGATTTCAGCAGCAATTCTTTTTGTTTTTATGGCGGGAACGCTGGCGGTGGCCGCGCCTCCGATTAAAATAGGCGCACTATTTTCCGTATCCGGTCCGGCGGCCTTCCTGGGCGAGCCGGAACGCAACACCGCCGTGATGGTGGTGGATGAAATCAACAAGGCCGGCGGCATCAAGGGACGCAAACTTGAACTGACCGTCATCGATACGCAGGGCGATCCGGCCAAAGCCGTGCAGGGCGCAAACAAACTCATCAAAGACGATAAAGTGGTCGCCATCATCGGCCCCAGCACAACAGGCGATTCCATGGCCATCATTCCGGTTGTCGAAAAGTCCAATATCCCGTTGATCTCCTGCGCTGCGGGAAGCAAAATTACCGACCCGGTCAAAAAATGGGTTTTTAAAACCGCCCAGAATGACTCCCTGGCCGTGGCCAGAATTTATGAATACCTGAAGACCAAAAAAATAAATAAGATAGCCATCTTGACGGTATCCGACGGGTTCGGTTCTTCCGGACGCGAACAGCTTGTCGCCCATGCGAAGGAATACGGCATGGAAATCATTTCCAATGAAACCTACGGTCCGAAAGATACGGACATGACCGCGCAGCTCACCAAGATTCGCGGAACTCAGGCCCAGGCGATTATCTGCTGGGGCACCAACCCCGGTCCCGCTGTGGTTGCCCGCAATGTCAAGCAGCTGGGCATCAAGCTGCCTGTGTTCATGAGCCATGGCGTCTCCTCCAAGAAATTTATTGAACTGGCGGGCAATGCCGCGGAAGGCATCATGCTGCCCTCGGGCCGCGTCATCGTAGCCGACGAACTTCCCAAGGCGGATCCTCAGAAAAAGGCGCTTTTGAGCTACGTCACCGGCTATAAGAAAATCTACAAGGTGGAAGGCGATCATTTCGGCGGCCATGCCTGGGACGCCATGATGCTCCTGAAAGATGCGATTGAAAAAGCGGGCGATTCCCCCGCCGCCATTCGCGATCAGTTGGAAAAAACGCAGAAATTCGCCGGCATTGGCGGAACATTCAGTTTCTCCCCGCAGGATCACGCAGGTTTGACCAAAGACGCGTTTGTCATGGTGGAAATCAAGAAAGGGGACTGGAAGCTGGTTAAATAACCAAAATCCGTAATATCGCAACGAACTGCGGCGCAGGCGCATCACGTCCTGCGCCGCAAATTTTCCCGCGGTTCAACAGGTCATTGACGCATCCCATGGACAATTCAAGTCAGCTCGTTCAGTATGTTTTATCCGGACTTTCCAACGGGGCGATTTACGCTCTGATTGGTTTTGGTTTTGCCATCATTCATAACGCCACCGGCATCATCAACTTTGCCCAGGGTGAATTTGTCATGCTGGGCGGCATGTTCACGATCTTTCTTTTGTCCTTTTCCGGCCTGCCGCTTGCGCCGGCCATTGCTCTGGCCATTGTTTTTTCAACGCTGGTGGGTATTGTTTTTGAGCGTCTGGCCATCCGGCCTTTGAAAAACGCCAAGCCGCTGAGCCTCATTATCATCACCATCGGCGCGAGTATTTTTCTCCGCGGCGCGGCCATGCTGATCTGGGGCAAAGACACCCACGCTCTGCCCGCCTTCTCCGGCAACGAGCCGCTCTACATTTACGGGGCGACGATCATGCCCCAGCATCTCTGGATTTTCGCCATCACCTTGCTGATCATCATCGCCAACAAGCTGTTCTTCAGTTACAGCATTATCGGCAAGGCCATGCGCGCCTGCGCCTACAACGCTCATGCTGCAAGTCTGGTCGGCATCGACGTGAAAATCATGGTGCTTTTGTCGTTTGTGGTCAGCGCCGCCATCGGATCGATGGCCGGCATTATTATCGCCCCGCTCACGATGACGGCTTATGACGTCGGCATCATGCTGGGCATCAAGGGGTTTTGCGCCGTCATTGTCGGCGGCATGTCCAGCGGTCTGGGAACGGTCCTGGGCGGGCTCTTGATCGGCTTATTGGAATCTCTTGGGGCCGGCTATATTTCCGCAAGCTACAAGGACGCTGTCGCCTTTATTATTCTGCTATTGATTCTGTTTATTCGCCCGGAAGGGTTATTCAAACAAAAAGAAACTCAACGAGTGTAGTTGTTGTCACGTTATGCTGAAAGAAAAACGCCAGATTTTAATCTTCTTACTTTTCGCCACCCTTGTTCTTCTGGCGCCCCTGTTTTTAAAAGGCAGTTATTTTTTAAATGTTCTGGTGTTTATCGGCATCAATACGCTGCTGGCGGTCGCGCTCAATCTGCTTTTAGGATACGCAGGACAGATTTCGCTGGGACACGCCGCTTTCTTTGGTCTGGGCGCTTATGTCTCCGGCGTTCTGACGACCCGCTATCCCGCCTGCGATCCCTGGTTGGCGCTTGTTGCCGCCGCCTTGTGCGCGGCGGCGCTGGCCTTTGTGATGGGCTTTCCGATTCTTAAACTCAAAGGCCACTACCTGGCCATGGCCACGCTGGGCTTCGGCATCATTCTCTACATCATTTTCAATGAAACGGTGGACATAACCGGAGGCCCCTCGGGACTGTCCGGCATTCCCAATTTGAAAATGGGACCGATCATCTTTGACAACGACCATAATAATTATTATCTGGTCTGGGTCATGACGCTGGGGTTCATGCTGCTGTCGATTAACCTGTCGCAATCCCGCATTGGCCGGGCGCTTCGAGCCATTCATGATTCCGAAGTGGCCGCCCGCGTCATGGGCGTGAACGCCCGGACGCTCAAAGTGCAGGTATTCACGGTATCGGCGTTCATCTCCGCCATTGCCGGCAGCCTCTATGCCCATACCATCACCTTTATTTCGCCCGCGTCTTTCGGATTCAACTTTTCCGTTGAACTGGTGACGATGGTGATCATCGGCGGACTGGGAAGCATTTACGGATCATTTCTCGGCGCGGCCATTTTGACAATGCTGCCCGAATTCCTGCGCGTGTTTCGCGATTTCGATATCGTCATTTACGGCCTGATGCTCATCTTAATGACGATCTTTATGCCCGGCGGATTGATCAGCGGACTCGAATGGCTGGCACAGTTCGTTTACAAAAAATTTTCCGGAAGCGTGGATAAAAATGCTTAGAGTCGAAGGCATCACCCAAATATTCGGCGGCCTGACCGCGCTGGAAGACGTTTCCTTTGCCGTGACGCCGAAATCCATCACCGGCGTGATCGGTCCCAACGGCGCGGGCAAAACAACGCTGTTTAACATCGTAACCGGACTTTACACCCAGACGAAAGGAACCGTCTACCTCAACGAAAAAAACATTTCTTTTTTTGAGCCGGAAAACCTGGCCCGGCTTGGACTGGTGCGCACCTTCCAGAACATCGAACTTTTCGGCCAGATGACGGTGCTGGAAAACGTCATGGTCGGCTTGCACACCAAAAGCAAAAGCGGCATTTTTTCCTGCTCTTTCAAACTGCCCCATCAAATTCGGGAAGAAAAGATCATCCGGGAAAAAGCCCTCCGGTGGCTGGAATTCACGGGGTTAACCGATCTGGCGGACGTGGCCGCCTGCAATCTGCCCTTCGGCAAGGGCCGGCTTCTGGAAATTTCACGAGCCATGGCGATAGAGCCGCAAATCATTTTGATGGACGAGCCGGCCGCCGGTTTAAACAGCCGGGAAACCGCCGGTCTTGCCGAGCTGATCCGCAAAATCCGCGATCTGGGCATGACCATCGTACTGGTCGAACATGACATGGAGCTGGTGATGGATGTCTGCGAATCCATCGTCGTCTTGAACCTGGGCAAAAAACTGGCCCAAGGCACGCCGCGCGAGATTCAGGAAAATCCGGCGGTCATCGCCGCCTATCTGGGTGAGGACTGACCCGTGCTGAGAGTCAAAAACATCAACACCTATTACGGTCAGGTTCACGCCATTAAGAATGTCTCCCTGCATCTGGCGGAAGGAGAAATTGTCACGCTCATCGGGGCCAACGGCGCGGGAAAGACGACGCTGCTCAATTCCCTTTCGGGCATCGTGCCGCCCAAAAGCGGTGAAATTCTGTTCAACGACGCCGACATCAGCCGGCTTGCCCCCCACGCGATTGTCCGGCTGGGCATCTCTCAGGTGCCTGAAGGCAGACAGGTTTTCAAGCCGCTTTCCGTGGAAGATAATCTGGAATTGGGCGCGTATTTGAATTATAAAATCAAAGGCGGCAAGGCCGAAGCCAAAATAACCATGGACATGGTTTATGAGCTGTTCCCCATCCTGAGGCAAAGGCGAAAGCAGCTTGCCGGAACGCTTTCCGGCGGCGAGCAGCAGATGCTGGCGATTGGACGATCGCTCATGGCCAAACCCAAACTGCTTTTGCTGGATGAACCGTCCATGGGGCTTGCGCCAATGATCGTGCAGGAGATTTTAAAAGTCATCGAAAATTTGTCTTGCGAGAAAAAGACAACGATTCTGCTGGTGGAACAAAACGCCCGCGCCGCTTTAAAAATCGCCCATCGCGGCTATGTTCTGGAAACGGGACGGCTGATTCTGGAGGGAGCGGCGGCGGAATTGCTGGAAAACAGAGACGTCCAGCGGGCGTATCTGGGAAGAGACAAAAAAGAAATCTGGGAAAGATAGTCCTTTGACACCAAAGTTACTAACTCTTTGTGAGGAGGTCAGTTTATGAACATTTGGGATGCGACTTCTGAAAGCATGTCGCGAGATGAGCTCGAACAGCTGCAACTGGAGCGCCTGCAGGCCACCCTCAATCGCGTTCACAAAAATGTCGTTCATTACCGGAAAAAGTTCAACGAACTGGGCATTCTTCCCGAAGACATCGTCTCGCTTGCCGATTTATCCAAATTACCTCTCACCTCCAAAGACGATCTCATCAACAATTATCCCTACGGCATGTTTGCCGTGCCGCTTCGCGAAGTCGTCCGGATTCACTCATCCTCCGGCACCGGCAGCAAGCCGGTCGTGGCGGGGTATACCAAAAACGACATTCGCATCTGGTCCAATCTGGTGGCGCGTTTCATGACAGCCGCCGGCGTCACGCACGATGATCTGGTCCAAGTCGCTTTTCACTACGGCCTTTTTACGGGAGCCTTCGGTCTGCACTACGGCGCGGAAACGCTCGGGGCTTCGGTCATCCCCATGGGCGCGGGCAATACGGAACGGCAAATCATGCTCATGCAGGATTACAAGTCGACCGTACTGGTCAGCACGCCCGGCTACGCTCTGGAACTGGCCTCGCACATGGAACAGATGGGCATCAATCCCAAATCTCTGTCGCTCAAGGTCGGGCTCTTCGGTGGAGAACCCTGGTCGGAAGAAACCCGCACCCGGATCGAACAGGGGCTGGCCATCAAAGCCACCGACAACTACGGACTTTCCGAAGTCATCGGCCCCGGCGTCGCGGGAGAATGCTCGTACAAAAACGGTTTACATCTTTATGAAGATGCCTTCCTGCCGGAAATTATCGATCCGGAAACCGGCAAGGTCCTGCCTCCGGGTACGGAAGGCGAACTGGTCATTACCACGCTGACCAAGGAAGCGTTTCCGCTGATCCGCTACCGGACCCGGGACATCACCTGTCTGGATTACACACCCTGCGCCTGCGGCAGAACCCATGTGCGCATGAAGCGCGTCAGCCGGCGTTCCGACGACATGCTGATCATCCGGGGCGTCAATATCTACCCGTCGCAGATTGAAGAGGCGGTTTACGGCGCGGCGCAAGGCGTTGCCCCTTATCAGATCGTTGTGGACCGCACGGGCGCCATGGATACCGTGGACGTCACCGTGGAAGTCACCGACAAAATCTTTGCTCTGGAACTGCAAAAGCAACGGTCCTTTCTGGAAACCGTTAAAAAACGCATCAACACCATCACGGGCATTTCCGCCAACGTGAAACTTGTGGAAGCAGGAAGCCTTTCAAGAGATCATGGCGTGATTAAAAAAGTTCTCGACAAAAGAAAAATATAAACCGAGACGGATCGATAATTTTGCAGAATTAAAAAACGCAGCCGGTTTGAAAAGCCGGCTGCGTTTTTGGCGGCTGTCCAATATCATTTTCTTGTCCCGCAGCGCTTTTGTCATTAACGATTCACAATAGTGAGTAATGAAGCACAACGTCAAATGCCCCACGATGCGGTAGTGGACTTGCACCACCAAGTCTGTGCGCCCTGCCGGGCGCACCAAAAAAAAGGCGCTCCGTTTCGGGAGCGCCTTTTGAGGTTAAGGGTTATGTGAAATTATTCACCCAGTTTTTCGCTGGCGATTCTCATGCTGTAGAAGGAACGATACACGAAAATCAGAGCAATCACGAAGCAGACGGCTGCTATTGCATACTTCGCATTCTGGTTTGTCATGGTCACGGCAATTTCGGTTGCCAGCAGACCAAACAATGTCGTGAATTTGATAACCGGGTTCAAAGAAACGGATGATGTATCTTTGAAGGGGTCGCCGACGGTGTCGCCGACAACGCTGGCTTCATGCA
>CAZGDK010000080.1:0-14025 GCA_964525155.1 uncultured Smithella sp.
AATCGGTTGCGCGCTATTATCGGGAATTCGGCGGCGAACCCCTGGGGCATCTGTCCCATGAGCTTTTACACACCCGCTACATCAATCGAACGAAAGGTCTTTCCTAGAAGGAGGTTAACTCATGCATCGCGATAAAACCATTTTAAAACATCCCTTGAGCGTCAGAATGTTTCATTATCTTTTGATTCTCAGTTTTTTACCCCTGGCCGTCACCGGGGTTATCTTGTATTTCAAACCGCTCAGTGAAAGCGCCATGAATCTGACCATGCAAATCCACGTCGCAGCCGGTGTTGTCTTAACGTTTGACGCCGTCGCCTTTTTCCTGATCGGCTTCAATCGCGTGGTCCTTTTCATCAAAAGAATCTTTTACGTGTCCATGAACGATGTCAAATGGTTTGCCGTTCTGGGCGGCTATCCGCAAAAAATTTTCCTGCGAAAAAAAGTTGTTGTGCCGCCGATGGGGAAATATAACTCGGGTCAAAAACTCTTCGGCATTTGCGTTTTAATCGGGGGAACCGTTTTGATTTTTACCGGCTGGGTGCTATGGGCGTTTCCGCACCTTGCGCCCCGCGAAGCCGTGGCGATGATGGGAACGCTACATACCTTTTTTGCCTGGGTCTTAACGCTGTTTCTACTGGTGCATCTTTTTCTGGGCATTTACATGTTCGACGATTTCAAGGCGATGATTCTTCACGGGAAAATTCCTTATGAGGAAGCCAAAGAAATGTCGCCTCTGTGGGTGGAAAAAGAAATTATTTCTGTTGTGAAGAATCCGTTTTGATCAACATCGGAAGGCAAGGACACGGTTACGGCCAGCTAACTATTTGCTTGAGAGAAAGGTTATTACTGATCGCAAGGGAAGGTTGAAGTCTTGTGAAATACAAAGGTTTGATTCTTCCGGAATCAAACCTTTGTTGTTTTGATGAACAAAGGACCTTAAAGACATGATAAAAGATTTTATCGACGATAACCATATTGAAAACATTCTGAACCAAGCGAAAAATCCCGATCCGCTGCACGTTCGCGAAATCATCGATAAAGCATATGAACTCAAGGGCCTAAAACCCCATGAGGTCGCTGTGCTCCTCCAGACGGAAGACAACGATCTGATCGGCCTGATCCTTCAGGCTGCACATAAGATTAAACGCGACATCTACGGCAATCGACTTGTTTTGTTCGCGCCGCTTTACGTGGCCAATCACTGTTCCAACAACTGCCTGTATTGCGGTTTCCGCAAGGACAATCAAGAGCTCAACCGCGTGGCGCTGACGATGGAGCAAATCAAAAATGAAGTGGAGGTCCTCCAGCGTGAAGGCCACAAACGCCTTTTGATGCTGTGCGGCGAACACCCGACACGGTCAAGTCTGGATTATTTTATTGAAGCCATTGAAACGGCTTACGCTACCAAGACGGAAAAGGGAGGCGAAATTCGCCGGATCAACGTGGAGGTTGCCCCGCTCGAGGTTGACGAATTCCGCCGTTTTAAAAAAACCGGTATCGGCACTTACCTGCTTTTTCAGGAGACTTATCATCATGATACCTATTTGAAGATGCATCCGACCGGCCCCAAAAGAGATTATGTCAAACGGCTGACTGCCATGCACCACGCGCAGGAAGCCGGCATTGACGATGTGGGTCTTGGCGCGCTTTTTGGTTTATACGATTACAAGTTTGACGTACTGGGACTTCTGTTTCATGCTCTGCAACTGGAAAAAGACTGTGGTGTCGGACCACACACCATTTCGATCCCCCGTCTGGAGCCGGCATTTAACGCACCCGCCGCCATAAAACCCCCACATCCGGTCAGCGATTCTGATTTTAAGAAACTGGTCGCCATTTTGCGCATGGCCGTTCCCTATACCGGAATGATTCTGACCACAAGGGAAACAGCCGTCCTGCGTTCAGAAGTCTTTGATTATGGCGTGTCTCAGATCAGCGCGGGCTCGCGGACCAACCCCGGCGGATATTCCGAAGCTACCAGCGACAGATTCCGCGCCGCGCAATTTAATCTGGGCGACACGCGCACGCTCGATGAAGTTATTCTGGACATCATCGAACGCGGTCATATTCCCAGCTTTTGCACCGCGTGTTACCGGTTGGGGCGCACCGGAAAAGATTTTATGGACCTGGCCAAACCGGGCCTCATTCAAAAATTCTGTCAGTCCAACGCCGTCTTTTCTTTCAAGGAATATCTGCTCGACTATGCCAGTCCTCAAACGCGCCAGGCCGGAGAAGAACTCATTTCCAAAATGATGGACGAAACATTCAAGACAAAAAGAAAGAAAATGATTGGCGAGCGGTTGCAACAAATTGAAAGTGGTGCAAGAGATGTCTTCATCTGACTTGCGTCTTTCGTAAATTTTCTAAATGAATAACAGGAGACAAAATGTATGAAAACCGTAAAACTAATTATCGATAACCGTCAGGTGGAAGCCCCCGCCGGCGCGACCATTCTGGAAGCAGCCCGCACCGCCGGGATCAAAATCCCCACGCTTTGCGCCTGGCCCGAAATTCATCATACGCCGGGCGCTTGCCGTGTCTGCATGACGGAAGTCGAAGGCCAGCGATCGCTTATCGCCGCCTGCGTATTCCCCATATCTGAAGGCATGGTCGTCCGCACCAACACCGAGAAAGTCCGTCAGGCCAGAAAAATGATCGTTGAACTCTTGCTGGCCAATCATCCCCAGGAATGCAACTTCTGTGTTCGCAACGGAAGCTGTGAATTACAGAAAGTAGCCGAATTTGTCGGACTCAAAGAAGTCCGTTTCCCCTACACTGAATTCCCGCAAAAGGAGAAATTGATCGACCGGTCCAGCCCGTCAATCGTTCGCGACAGCCGCAAGTGTATTGAATGTCACCGTTGTGTTACGGTTTGCGATCAAATTCAAACGGTCAGCGTGCTGACACCAGCCTATCGTGGAAGCGATGTCAAAGTCACGCCTCCCTTCAATCTGCCCCTTGTTGAATCTAACTGCGTCACCTGCGGCCAGTGTATTCTTGCTTGTCCGGTGGGTGCGCTTTATGAAAAAGACGACGTGGACAAAGTCTGGGCCGCTTTGCATGACCCGACCAGGCATGTCATCGTTCAGGAAGCCCCCGCCATCCGCGCCGCCCTGGGGGAAGAGTTCGGCATGCCCCCCGGATCACTCGTCACCGGCAAGATGATTGCCTCCCTGCGCAGTTTGGGATTTGATAAAGTGTTCGACACCAACTTTACCGCCGACCTCACCATCATCGAAGAAGGCAACGAGCTGCTCAGGCGAGTAAAAGAAGGCGGCACGCTGCCCATGATTACCTCATGCAGCCCCGGCTGGATCAAGTTCTGTGAGCATTTCTATCCGGATCTGCTGCCGCACCTTTCGACATGCAAGTCTCCGCAGCAGATGTTCGGCGCGCTGGCTAAGACCTATTACGCCGAAACCGCCGGTATCGACCCGAAAGACATCGTATCGGTTTCGATCATGCCCTGTACGGCCAAGAAGTTTGAAGCCCAGAGGCCGGAAATGAACAGCAGCGGCTACCGCGATGTGGACTATGTGCTCACCACCCGGGAACTGGGGCGCATGATTAAAGAGGCCGGAATCGATTTTGAAAATATTATTGAAGAAGACTACGACGCGCCGATGGGCGAGTACACGGGCGCGGGCACGATCTTCGGCGCGACCGGCGGCGTCATGGAAGCCGCGCTGCGCACCGTTTACGCGGTAGTCACCGGCCAGAATCTGCCGAGCCTGGATATCATGCCCGTTCGCGGTCTGGACGGCGTAAAGGAAGCGGCTGTTACGGTAGGATCACTGGGCGAAGTAAAGATCGCGGTTGCGCACGGTCTGGGAAACGCCCGCAAACTGATGGATAAAATCCGTGAAGGCAAAGCTGAGTATGCATTCATCGAAGTGATGTGCTGTCCGGGAGGTTGTATTTCCGGCGGCGGCGAGCCGATCCCGACGAACAACGACATCCGCATCAAGCGTTCAGCGGCACTTTACAAAGATGACGGCGCTGTCCAGAAAAATCGCCAGTCACACGAAAATGAATCGGTGAAGAAGCTCTACGAGAAGTTCCTCAAAGAGCCGCTGGGACGCAAGTCGCATGAGCTTCTGCATACGCATTACACGCAGCGCGGCGCTGAAATGCCTCATAAAAACGATGCATAAGCCGATGGTTTGTTTATTGCGCCTGAGGCTTTGGAAAATGAAATGAAAGACATCTGAGAACTAACAAGCGGCAGGCGCCCACGCCGGTGGACGCCTGCCGCTTCGCAAATATACTTCTCATTATTGATCAGCAACTTCCGAAAATCGGCATGGCCTGCTCCCGGGCAATGGAGATCATTTCCGTTGATGGCTTTTTACCGCGCACCAGAATAATCGCGGCGATGTCCAGAACATGTGCTGTTCTGATAACCTGAACATTGGTTAAGCCCGTCAAAAGCAAGCTTCCTGCTTTAGTAAAGGCAAGAACATCGCTCATCAAGTCGGCGCCGCATGCTGCGGAGACTTCCATGTCAAGCTGATCCTCACAGACGAGGATTTCCGCCTCTAGAATTTTTTTTACATCGAGCAGTTTCAAACAAATCTCCAGTCAGCAGCAAAGCGCTTAAATAAAAAAGATAAAATACCAAGATTATTCGTAAATATGCCACTTCCGATATATGTTTTTATTAGCATATACCGGAAGTGGCTGTCAATCAATTCATTGAAATTCTGATTCCTGCCAAAGTTTCGAACGGGCCGCATTGGCGTGAGTCTCAGTGAGTCATTTTACACTTTTTCAATCCGCACCGCGCAGGCCTTGAATTCGGGTGTTTTGGTCACCTTGTCGCCTACGTTGTTGGTGAGCCAGTTGCAGTTGCCCTCGCGATAGTGGAAGGTCATCCAGACCATCCCCCTGGGCACCTCATCCGTCACTTTCGCCGGAACCGTCACTTTTCCGCGTCGCGATTCCACAATAATCATCTCGCCGTCTTCGATGCCCTTTTCCCTTGCGTCCGCGATGGAAATATCGGCGCTCTCGCGGCTGTATAGCTCATCCATGCCGCTGCGCCCAGTTTGCGTCCGGGTGTGATACTGGGGAAGCCTTCTGCCCGTGCTTAAAACCAGAGGAAAATCCTTGTCCGCAACTTCCACAGGCGGCGCCCATTCGATGCCTTTGAGGATACCTTTTCCATGTGTGAATTTTCCATCTTTATGAACAATGGGTGTGCCGGGATGCTCCTTGGTGGGACAGGGCCATTGCAGGCCGTCTTTTTCGATCCGGTCAAAGGTGATGCCGCCAAACATCGGACACAGGACGGCCAGCTCCTTGTCACAAATGTCTCTTCCACTGTTGGAGGTCCACTCATGCCCCATCTTGCGGGCCAGTTCCCTGAATATCTCCCAGTTGGGTTTGGCGATTCCCGGCGGGGTTTTAATCGTGCGCACCATACTGACGCGACGCTCCAGGCTGGTGAAGGTGCCTTCGTCTTCGCACCAGGCGGCCGACGGTAGGATGACATGGGCAAATTTCGTGGTCTCGTTGGGGAAAATATCCTGCACGACTAAAAACTCGGCGTTTTCCAGACATTTTTCCGCATGCGTGATATTGGGTTCGGCATTGGCCAGGTTTTCGCCAAACACCCACAGAGCCCGAATCTGTTTGCTTTGCAATCCTTCGAGCATGGCGGGAATGGTCAGACCGGGCTTATCCGGAAGGCTTGGGACGTTCCAGGCTTTCTGAAATTTCTCGCGGTTTTCGGGAAGGGTCACATTTTGATAGCCGGGAAAGACGTTGGGCAATGCACCCATGTCACAGGCGCCTTGAACGTTGTTCTGGCCTCTCAAGGGATTGACGCCACCGTATGGGATGCCGACATTCCCCAAAAGCATCTGGAGATTGGCACAACTCATGACATTGTCCGTTCCACAGGAATGCTCCGTAATGCCCAGCGTGTAGATCAGCATTGACGGTCTTGTTGCGGCCAGCTCATGCGCGATTTGCACAATAGTTTCGGCTGGCACACCACTGATTGCGGCTGCTTTTTCAGGAGGATAATTCATCACGGTCTTTTTCAGCTCGTCAAAGCCCGTGCAGTATTTTTCGATATAGTCTTTGTCATGCAGATTCTCCGTCAGGATGACATGCATGATGCCGTTTAAAAACGCCACGTCGGAGCCGACCTTGATCTGCGCGAAGATGTCGGCCATCTTTGCCATCTCGTGGTATCTGGGATCCGCGACAATGAGTTTCGCGCCTTTGAGCCTGGCCTGCTTGACGTAATAGGATACCACCGGGTGCGCTTCGGTCATGTTGGTGCCGATCAGGAAAAACATTTTGGCGTCTTTGTACTCGGCAATCGAATTGGTGCCCGCGCCTGATCCGAAGGATGCGGCCAGCCCCGCGACGGTTGGCGCGTGGCAAACCCTTGCGCAGTGGTCGATGTTGTTCGTCTGAAAAACCGCCCGGAAGAGCTTTTGCATGTTGTAGGAGTCTTCATTGATGCTGCGCGCGCAACTGATACCGGCTACGGAATCCGGTCCGTGTTTTTCAATAATTTCTTTAAAGCGTTTGGCAACCAGATCGAGGGCTTCATCCCAGGAGGCTTCCTTAAACTCGCCGTTGTCCTGCCGGATCAGCGGCGTCTTGAGCCGTTCTCCGGAATAGATGAAGTCGTAGGCAAAGCGGCCTTTCACGCACAGGCGGCCGTAATTGGGCGCGCCGTCTTCCACGCCGGTGATTTTGACAATCTGCTCGCCATTCAGATGCAAAAGCTGCTGACAACCCACGCCGCAGTATGGGCAGGTGGTGCGGACTTTTGTGACTTCCCAGGGACGCCCAAGCCCCTTGCATTTCTTCTCCGAGAGCGCGCCTGTCGGACAGACCTGCACGCACATGCCGCAAAAGACGCAATCGCTTTCGTTGTAGGGATTGTCGCCGCCGGTGACGATTTTGCTTGCCGCGCCGCGGTACCCCTGCGAAATGGCGCGGTTCACCACCATTTCATTACAGGCCTGAACGCAGCGTCCGCAGAGGATGCACCGGCTGAAATCGCGGACGATAAAGCCGTTTTGGTCGTCTGTCGGAAAGATCTCTTCCGCGTTCTTTTCCGCAAACTGAAGCTTGGTGATTTTGTAATAGTAGGACAAATCCTGCAGGCGGCAGTCGCCGTTGGATTCACAGGTCATACAGTTGTGTTTGCCTGAAGCGAGCAGAAACTCCACGTTCATTTTTCTGGTCCGGTGGACCATCTCGCTGTTGGTCGTTACCTCCATACCCGGCGTTACCGGCGTCGAACAGGCCGCCATGAGCGATCTTGCGCCTTTGACTTCCACGCAGCAGATCCGGCACGCGCCGGTGGGTGAAAAGCCTTTCAGGTGGCATAACGTCGGAATTGTCACCCCGGCGTTTTTCGCCGCGTCCAGAATTGTTTCGCCCGGGGTATAGGGCGTCTCCATGCCGTTTAAAATAAAGGTGTCACTCATTATTTTTCTCCTTTAAATCATTTCAAAATATTCCAGGGACAGATCGTCATCGGCTCGTAGCCCTTATCCTGCATAAGCATGTCCAGATGCACCAGAGAAATGGCGGATATGTCCATGTCACGGGCCAAGAGATTACCCGCGCGATACAGCGTTATGAGATATTTTTTACACGAATCGCAGACAAAGGCCGACTCCTGCGTTTTGTCTTCAATGTAAAAATAATCCATCTCCTTTGAGGCTTCTTTCTCGCAATACGGGCAGACCACCCGCGTAAAACGCCAGTCCTGGCCGCAGGAACTGCAATGTAAAAACCGCTTGCCGCCCTGTTCCTCAATCAGGGCAATCGACGGGAATTCTCCGCAGATGGGGCAATAACCTTTATCCCATCCGAAATCGCCCACGGCACCGGTAAGAGTTAAAATACTCCTTCTTGCAATGTTCTTAAACTCCTTCTCCTTTCACCGAATTCAAAAATTCTTCATGCAAGAACGCACCTTCCTCGAAAGGGATAAGTCGCTCTTACTGCTTAATTCGATTATGAAGAATGGGGGTTTGGATTTCGACAACCAAACTCAGCATCCTTCCTGTTTCAAGCCGCCTTTCCGCGGCAAGACAGACTGGAAGCTAGTTCGTCTGCGGGAGTAAAGAAGCGGCAGGTCTATCACACCGGAGCCTCACAGGTCCCTTGGCGATAGCTCATGTGTGACGTGTTATCAGTAAAACAAAAATGCCTTTTCTCCCCTTAATTTTGTGTCCGGTGATGAGATGGAACATTGCATTCATTCACTCACGGCAATTTGCTGCAAACGGCCGCCTATTCCGGGCGGGCCGCACGTTTTGCGAAAAGAATCGACCTGAAAGCTCCAGTCTCTGGCCAGGTTATCAGCTGTATATTCAAATTCCAGATTGTTTTTCCAGGTTTTGAAATGCTCGAGATGATCGTGGGCCAGTTCATGCGCCAGAAGCGCCATCGCCACAGGCTCGTCATATTGCCTCAAGCGGCGCGAGTCGATTCGGATGCGGTGATCGCCCGTGACTTCCGCCACCCCGCCGGCTATGGTTTGGCCTTCAATGAGCGATCCGAAACGCAAATTCCAGCGAAAACCGGAATGAATAATTTTCCAGAGCGTTCGCAGGATCAAATCCCGCAGGTAAATGGATTGGATATCGATGCGCTCGAAATAGGTCTGCATATCAATGTCGAAAGACAAAACGCTGCGCACGTATTTTTTCCCAGCGGGCAGGATCGGGAAAAGTCTGTCTTCTGTCATTGATTTAAAAACCGGGGGTAAAAAGACTTTCTTCCCAACACGATCAGCAACTGCAGGAACCGCAGCAACCGCCCTGGGGCTGGGGCAGGCTGGAGGTCAACTTAAACCCTGCGCCTTCGGGCGTCGTGATAAAGTCGATCGTAATCGGTTTGACCTGGCTTAAAAGCTCCTTTTCGACGACAAAGTTCGTGCCGCCCGCTGCTATCACCTCATCCGCCTCGGCATGAGCGTCATCGAGCGCCATGCCCAGAGAGGGGCCGGAACATCCCATATTCAAAAACACGCGGATGGACGCCCCCGGTTTTTTGTCCTTTAAAAAATCCTTGATGACTTCCGATGCCTTGTCCGTCACGGTTAGCATATTCTTTTCTCCTTATTGTCGCAGTCTCGCGTAATTTTATTACAGCTTCTTGATCATTTTATTGGCCGGACCCAGCGCCCGAATTTTCTCCGTCACGCCTTTGACCACCTGTGCGAAGCGGTCCCCTTCGGAGGCGGAAACCCAGGTGAAGATGGTTCGATCGCTCTCGATGCCGATGTAATTGAGAAAGCTCTTCAGCATCAAAAATTTGCGTCGCTCCACCAGATTTCCCGAGATGTAGTGGCATTCCCCCGGATGGCAGCCGGACACCAAAACCCCGTCGGCCCCTGACTGGAGGGCCTTGACGATATAAAACGGATTGATTCGTCCCGTGCAGGGAACGCGAATGATCCGGATATTCGGCGGATACTGAATACGGCTGATTCCGGCCAGATCGGCCCCCGCGTACGTGCACCAGTTGCAGACAATCGCCGCAATTTTCGGCTCCCATTCCTGATTCGTTGTTTTTTCCGACATATGTTTACCTCCTCTTGAACAACAATCATCCTGCGCGGATGCTATATATGATCATCAGATATACGTCAAATAACTAATAAGAATATGGCGGACTGGGTTATTCCAAATTTCTATTTTGATTTTCTCGTATCAGGACGAAATAAATAGAGTCGTTAAAGTTATCGGGCTTGGTTGCCTCGCCACAGGTTGAGGTTGACTTTCTGTTATAAAACTCAGATAATCTTTCCGTCTTATTCGGGACATGCGATAAGCGGCGAGTCATCGCGGCTGCTTGATGATCCTGTCATTGTGCGGCAGGGCCTGCGTCTCCTGCTTGACCTGGCTGCATGGTTCCAAGAAAAAATACGGTTTTCTGGATCTGGTGATGAACAACATTTCTCTTCCCGTTATATTGATGTGCGCGATCGCTTTTTACGTCGGGTTGTATCATCTGTTTTTCTATTTCATCCGCAAAGAAAGCAAACTGAATTTCTATTTTGCCGCAATCTGCTTTTCCATCGGCTTGTATGACGTCGCCTGCATTGGGCTTTACAACTCCCTTTCGGTCGCCTCCGGCATTTTCTGGCAAAAGTGCCAGTATTTCACCATTCAACTGGTCGCCGCTTCCTTTTTTTATTTTACCTACTATCTGGTTGGACGAAAGAAAGACGGGAGGCTCGCTGCCTATTGCGTGATGATGGCGGTGATGTTCGCCCTCGGCGTTTTTTTTAACGACAAAATCTTTTCTCTTAATGATCCCATCGTACGGCAGGTTAGCGGTTTCTTTTTCCAGATGACTTATTATGAAGCGCGTCCGGGTCTGCTGATGAATCTGCTTTATGCATTTTTGTTTGTCGGGATGGCCTATGTCTTCTCGCTATTGATCTATTTTCTCATCCGGGATCGCCGAACGGACCTCTGGCCGCTGATCATCGGTTTTTGCACTTTTTTTGTCTCGGCCGTATTGGATATTCTGATCGGGGCGGAGTTGATCAGCATTATTTACACCGCGGAATACGCTTTTCTGGTCATCATTATCATGATGGACTATGCGCTCTTGCGCCGCTTCGTCGGTTTGTTTTTCGAAATTGAAGATATGAACGTCAAACTGGAAGAAAAAGTCGCCGAGCGCACCGTCAAGATTCAGAGCATGGCTGATGAAGTGTTGTCGATCAACAAGCAGCTGGAAAACAAGAATCTGATGCTGGCTGAACTGGTCGAACGCGACGGCCTGACCCGGCTTTACAACCACGCGGCCTTTCAAAAGAAGCTCTCCGAGGTGGTCAACGCGGCCGGCCGTCAATCGTTTTCTTTTTGCGTGGCCATGATGGATATTGACTGGTTCAAGCAAGTCAACGACAAGTACGGGCATGTCGTGGGCGATCAGGTCATCCGGAAAGTGGCGGACATTCTCAGTTCCCGGCCCGCCGCCGCGCTTGAAGATCCCCCCGCCCGGACATCCGCCGCGCCGGGGCTGCGCAATTACGACATCGCCGCGCGTTACGGAGGCGACGAGTTTGCGCTGGTGTTGTGCTACTGCGACGAAAAAGGCATCAAGATCGTAACGGATCGCGTCGCTCATGCCGTGCGCGACATTGTCATAGAAGGCTGTCCGGATATTTCCGTGACCCTCAGCATCGGCGTCGTGGTCGTTACCGATCCGGCCGCATGCCGCGACGGCAAGGAAATCATCAAAAAAGCCGACCGCGCCCTCTACATGGCCAAAGAACAGGGCCGCAACCGCGCCGTCATCACCGCGTACGGTGAACAAGCCTGATCAGGCGGCATCACCACATGACATCACGCACAGTATTCAATGTTTCAAGCTGGCTTTTTTTAAAAAACACTAAGAGGTAGCAGTTGCACCAGGGCAGGCCTTCGCTCAATGTCCGCGCCTGTGGCGCTAATTCCATTCCCGCTCAAGCGCTGCCTTTGTTGGCCGCGTCATCGGCATCCTCAGCGTATAACCAATGCGCTTCCGGTGCCTCCTCCTTGCCGCCGCGGCATCATCTTGACCTGGAATGGAATACGCCTTGCGCCACAACGACCCGTCCATGATTCGCGAAGTCCCGCCCCGGCCCGGGCGCCCCGGCGCAACTGCGGATTATTTGGATAAGAAGATAATGTAATGATGCAACACATACTTGCTAAATTGTTTTTTATGAAAAATATGCCCCATGCTTAATAATTCTCTTAATTGAACAATACAGGATACTGCGTCTATGTGCCAAGTTACAAAAATTTATTTAGGGTTTCTACCAGCAAATATACTGTTGTTGATGGATCGTCTCGCTCGGGATTACACGTAAAATAACTATTTCTCAATTTTTTAGCGTTATTAATAGCTATCTGTTGCTTGTGTTTTAGAAATGAATACATATCGCCGTCATTTTTCTCATATTTCTTCTTCATACAATTTGAAAGCATGCTGCAATACTTTTTGCGATTAATTGCCGTATCGATATAATGAAAGTGCAGATAGTACCAAAGCTCAAAACATGGATTCGAATAAGCGACCCGGATTTGATGATCCTTTGCTTTGCTTATGGCCTGATTGAAGTGGTCAGGCGGGAAGTCATCTCTATCAAACACACACCATACTTGGTTATATGGACGACTTTTCCTTTCAGCCTTGTGTTTGCGATCTATGGCGTCATTTACAAGGGCAATCGTATTAACACCACCGTCTATATCGATTTCCACAAGTTCAATATCTATTGGAAACTTGCGGAAATAATTTGGTTCCGTTTTCTTGCCTTCGCAACAAATAAGAATCCGTTCGCGTATACTGCGCGTTTCAGAAATTCGATCATAACCCCGGTTCCGTTGCCAAGGTTTATTCATTTATTGGCCTCGCAGAAGAGCCAGCTCGGATCGCCGATAAAGGGAATAGCGCCAAATTTTCCTAGAATATAGTCTTTGCTGAAAGATGCTTCCTTTCTAACACCCTTGAGTTCAATCATTGAGTAAAGGCTGGTTGCGCCATAACGATCCTTCTCCGTAAACCATATCTGATCTCGGCGAAACAGTTCTTTATCAAGAAGACCTGTGTCGTGTGAAGCAAATATTATTTGTGCTTTAGAGCGATTGGCTGGTGAGTTAAAAAGAGATACTATTGATCGCGTTAACAGTGGATGCAATCGGGCGTCTAATTCATCAATCACCAGAATCCTTCCATTATCAAGAGTATCCAATATTGCCCCTACCATACTAAGATATCTTCGCGTTCCGGAAGACTCATTCTCGTCAAGATCAAAGATGACATCTCCTACTACCTCGTTTTTTAGGCCGTATTTTCGATGAACGGTTTTCATCTCTATTTCCATCATGCCTGTTGCAATAAGTTCTTTTTTCAACTCATCAGGCATGTCCGTTGGCAATTTCTCCAGAGTTATTTTCTCTTTTCTTCCTCTGAGGTCGTCGATACCAAGATCTGCAATATTTGTCATTGCCATTATCCGTTTTTTTCGTTCCGGCTCTTTGAGCATATCCACTGTTAAACCAAGCGGTCCAGCTTCGTTTACACTATGGATAAATCTGAAATTGCGGAACCATGTCAATATATTTTTGGAAACATTTCCATTGAATTGCGCACAAACTGACAAAAATAAAGCATTGTCTCGTGTTTTTTCCTCCAAGTCTTTGCCCTCTTTAAAGCGCAATTTGTTAACTTTGAAACTATTCCCCTCGCGTATAAAAAGCTCCGCTTCGCGTGTTTTAGGAATATTGAAAAGCCATTCCGAATGCACATTATTACGGTCGACCTCAAAGCCATACCTGTATTTACCGCTACTGCAAATAAAGACTATCTCAAAGCTAGATGGTTTTCCTTCGCACGCACTACTTAGCTTAAAAGAATCGATATCAATCTCTTCGTTAGTTTGTGTGTCTTTGGATGAATTTATAACCATATGTCTCATGAAGTGCATTGCAGCGAGCAAGTTGCTTTTCCCGCTTGCATTCGCACCATATATAACAGCGCTCTTCAGTAATTTTAAATTGTCTTCAGAAAAGGTATTGCTATCTTCTAAAGCATCGTCGCTTGAAGCAACCATGCTTAGCCTTGCATTATCTTTAAACGACAATACATTCGCAGCATTAAATTCAATAAGCATATCGTCACCTTCAGAAATTAGTCCGTTATTTGCATTCCTTAATATTTTGACCGAAAATAGCTTATTTGCTTAAATTATGCAAATAGAAAGATTTGATTTTATAATATTTATTTTTTAATTATGTATTACTTAGGAAGCAACTCTCAAACTGGGAACAAATAGGTGACAGACGGTTTCTTTTTTGTATCTTACATCTTTTTTCTGACAATGCATCTACTCGGAAACCTACAAGTTTACATTGTCGACATTTAACGCATTTCAAAATATCAACTTCACAAACTGGCCTGCACTTTTCATTCTCGTCCTAATTATTTAATAACCCGCAGTTGCACCGGGGCGTGACTCAAGCGAATCATGGACGGGAC
>CAZGDK010000081.1:0-13824 GCA_964525155.1 uncultured Smithella sp.
GGTATTCTATTCCTACGTTGTCATTTATTAAATACAACGAGCTTATTCCATTGTTTAATTTTATTAACCAAGGAAGCGAATAAGCCCCAGAACGCCTGCACATTTTTTCAAAGTTTGCGTTCACATTTCCTCCACTGATAGCGATACTTCTTTTCTCTTTTGCCCAGAGCTAGAATATGCGTCAGTCATCCTATATTCTTTCAGCCCAGAGTGCGTTACAAGGTCTGGGAACATGAAAGATAAAGCCCCGGACTTTAATACGTCATTCCACCACGATACGAATATCCGATACTCGCTACCATCTCCAGAGTCATCAAGTGAAAGTAAGAAAGAATACATATACTTTTGAGTGCTGTTTTTTAGGTACGTTCGAGATTTTCCACTATCAAACTCTATACGCTCGATGTTCGGCATTGGGGTTGTTTCCATACCGTATGCGTCAGTATTTACACCTATAGGCCAAGCTACTGCCATGTTATACTTCCTTTACGTTGTGAGTCTAGTTCCAGAAAGGCCGGAACGCATCGAACGGTACGACGAGTCAAAGCGCCCATCTTTCATATCCTTAGCAACAGTTTTACGTATCATAATGCGAACGCCATCTTCGGTAATTACAGGCTTTGCACTAACGTCGTTTGCCGCGCTATTTATCACTTGGATATTAGTACCACCACCGCCCAAGCTACCACTATTTACTGCATCAAATAGGTTCCTCTGTTGTCTGTTGTTTAGTATCATCTCGGCGCTGTCAAGCCGTGCAAGTACCTTGTCGCCAGTGTAGCTCGTGCCGCCTACGATGCCACCTGTTGCAAAGGCTGGCGGCTGTGGCTTACTTGCTATTATCGAGCCAATTTGTATCCCGCCCGCCGCTAGTGCTAGAGCCATGAGTACTGGGCCTGCATAAGCCCCGCCCTCACTTAATGCCTTTGACGCCGCTAGAGCCGTGTTCGCTGTCGCCATTAAAATATCAGCCGACCATTGCCACATATCCATCTCATACTTTTTCTGTGCGGCTTTCTTTTCAATTTCAGTCTTTTTACTTTCAAACTCCTTAAAGGAAATAAGCCCATCATTGTATTCTTTTTGCGCTTGTGCCATACGCAAGTTTGTTTCGGCCTCGATATTTTTAGCGCCTATTTTATTGAAGCCAGAAACTATATCCTGGTAGCTTTGCACAAAAGATATTGCAGTCTCTATTGTGTGCTGTACTTGTTTTTGCTGTTCTTCTTGCTGTACTTTTGTTAAGTCTTCTCCTAGCTTCTTTCGCTTTTCGACGTACTCTCTGTCTATGGCCTCAAGCTCTTCTCGGTTCATAAGTGCGCTGTTTCGCACTTGGGTATAGTAATAGTCTAGGTTTGCGATTTGCTTTGCTAGCATTTCGCTACCTGTTGCCTCTTCTTGTACTTCACCAAAGGCTTGCGCCAGGTCTGCAAGGTCTTTCTCAAGTTCTTTACTATCTTCGATGTTTTTATTTAGCTTAGCCTGTTCTTCAACATACTTTTTTGTAATCTTTAATAACGACGTAGCAGCACTGTTTTGTTCAGTAATCAAGCCATTCGATTCGGTTATTAAGGAAACATAACTTTTGGCGTAGATGTCTAATACCTTAGCGTTATCTACAGGTACGCCAGATAGCTCGGCCTCAAGCCGCAGAGCTTCGAGTGCCTTTTCGCGTGCGGCCGTGTTCGCTGCTATGTAGTCTGCGGCTTGCTTATTACGGTCTACTATTTCGGCTTCTTTTTTTTGTGTTTCTTCTGTTGCCTTTAAGGCCTTCTGCTTTTCTTGTTCGATTCTTGTCGCCGTAGAAAGCTGGTCTTTTAGCTTCATGGCTAAAACTGTTTGGGTATAAACCCTTGCATCGGCATCTTTTATTGTCATCTCAAGGGTTTTCTTTGTCATGCCCCACTGGTCAAGCAATGCACGCTCATTAAGTGTACGCAAGCTTTTATATGTTTCTAGTTCATCTTTTAAGCTATCGAGCTTTTTATTTGCTTCGTCGGATAGTTTTTTGAAAGTATCGCTTGACGTATCGCCTGACGCCAGCTTTTTTTCGGCATCGGCAAGCTCGCGCTGTTGCTTTTTATATTCTGCAGTTTTAGAAAATAGCTCTGTGAAAAATGAACGCATCGGAGCCAACGCCACCTCGAATGGCGCTCCTATTTCTTCCTTCAAATCACCCCATGCGTTTTTAAGTTGCTGGCTTGTTCCTGTAGCCTTGGCTACTTCTTCTGCCATGCCCTTATATCGCTCGCCAAGTATTTCTACTGCTCCACCCTGCTTGAGTTGTTCAGCGGTTAGCGCCCTAACAGCAGGAACCGCCTCGCCAAGCTCTCCGGCCATGCCGCCAAAGCTCTTGTTTAGACTCTTGACCGCGGAGTCCATCGACATTGTTCCGCTCGCCGCTATATCAAGCGAAACCTTCATGATTTTCGATATTTCTTCTTGGGTTCTTCCTGCCGCCGCAAGCTGCGACATGAAGCCAAGTAGTTCTTCGTCGCCTATTGTTCCGATAGATTGGAGCTCGCTTGCGTATGCCTTTAATGCCGTAACGCTCTGGCTCGACAGAAAAGGGTTGTTTTTTGCGGCTTGCTCTAGCTGTGTTTCGGCTTGTTTTTGTACTTTGTACGCATCGGTTACTTCACCGACTGCCTTTGCTATTACTTTTACCGCAACGGCCGCCGCTCCTGCGGCTCCTGCCATTTTGAGGAGCCCGCCAGAAAAACTGGCCGCACTTTTAGAGCCTTCCCCAAGTTTTCCTTTTACTTCGCCAAGTCCTTTATCGAGTCCTTTAGTATCAACCTTCATGCCTATATTTATTTCGCCATCGTTTGCCACTTATTCCCCCTGTTAAAACTGTGCCGCACTGAATTGCTCGGCAAACGACTCCATGCGTTCTTTGTCTATGTTATTTATTTTTAACGGTAACCGCCATGCCTCTTTCGCTTTTGCAAGCTCCTTATTTTTTCCAGCAGTAGCACACCTGTAACCTATTATATCATTCAGCTTCGTTCCATTCAATCCTGAAATCATCGCACGCACCTTATGCCAATGATACTGTTTTTCATATAGGTCAATACCGTAACATTGTAGGATAGCGGCGTATAACAAATCGGAATCAAGTGAATAATCCAAAACACGCTCGCCATCATCAGCTCCGCTTGAGCGCGGTAATTCTTTTGGCTCATAGTAGAATAGTGATAGAGAATCAATCCCTGCCTGTTTATCCTCTGGCTTATCGTCAAGATACAGGAAGTCAAAATCAGTAAGGTATGCCTTTTCAGCATCCACAATTTGAGAAAACCGAAACCAAAACGAATGGCCGGTTTGTACTTTGTAAAACTTGCCCGACACCTCAATAGCATCGGGCAAGTAAGCTTTCGCTAAATCCATTAAGCAATGGCCAGGGTAGCGGTTGCACTAGCTTTGTCTGCTACAAACAAGTCGCTTGCTTCCTTTGCACCCTTTACGGCTCCAACGGTATAGGTAGCCCCGTCAATAATTGTGAATGAAACTTCACCGCTTGCTGGGGTGGTTTTGGAAACGCCGCCGCATATCACGGTTGCACCTTCTACGTCTACGCCGCCATCTTGTACGGTAAAGGTAATCACAAACTCCTCTTGAGCGGTGCTGGTAAATACCGGAACGCCTGCGGTTACAGCGGCCGTACCTTTATCGGTTGTTCCGTTAAAGTTTATATTCACAGTGATAGTAGACTCGACAGGGTTCATGTTGTCAATTATCAACACGCAGTCGCTTTTCCATGCCTTGTAAGAGGTAGCAACGTCATGGCCGTAGAACACAATTAGAACCTGACTATGCGCGTCGGCTCCTACCTTTTGGTCAAAAAACTTGCCAAAAAGGTACTCGTAATCAGCCTCGCCCTTATACATGGTAATGGGCTGGCTAAGGCTCGGAGAGTAGCGGTCAACTTCGGTGCTTGGGCTTTCGTCGGCGATGTAGTCAAAAGTCAAAGTCTCTGCGTTCATGGTGATTGTGTTATCAGTTGACTTCTTTATCTGTTTCCAGACAGGCGAAACATCCGTGCCGGTATTCAAGAATAGAGCAACGTGATATTTCTTTAACATGGTTCCGTCAGTAAGTGCCATATTTGGCCTCCCTTTATTTCTCGTTCTTTCCGTTGTACTCTACGTCAACGGTAAAGGTGTAAACGCTTTCGCCTGTATCCTCTTTGGCGACGAGTGCCGGTAGCGTCTTCGGCATAACCTTTATACAAAGGACGCCAGTAAGAGCAATCTCCGGCTGGTCAAGTAATACTCTTATAGCATCCAGCGCCGACAATGCCGTAGCCGGATTTTTAGAACGTGCATAAAAGCTAACCGATTGGGTTCCAGTCGTAGAGCCGTCAATGTACTCTACAACAGTAGCCTGCGAAGGGTCGCCGCGTATCATAAGTGCTTCTGGCGCAACTCCAAAGCTATCAATGGTCATAGTTGCGTAAAGAGTTTTTAATGCATTGACAACGTAGGCTTTTACGTCAGCGGTTATATTCACGTTGGACTAAGGCCTCCCATTGTTTAAGTTTATTAACCTTTGCAACCTCAAACCACTTCATGCTTGCATACGGATTCTTGTCTTTACTTTTGTTTGGCCTGCCATAGTATTGTTCTCGCGCATACTCGGCACGCCATGTCAAAAGCCCAGAGCCTATTTTGCTAGACAAAACCGAACGCTGCAAGTCGCCGTCACGCTGTGGGCAATAGAAGTTTGAATCAACCATGACCTGAGAGTCTAGCTTTTTCTGTGCAATCTCTAGTTTTTTCTCTATCCTTTGCTTGCAAGCCTTGGAATCAAACTTTGTCTTAACTTGCATACAGCCTAACCTCCCAGTGATGGCGTGCGCCAGTTGTCGGGTCATACAATTCGCGTGCTGTTCTGACGTTGTAATCTTTACCGTTAAAAGTTATCTTATCTTTATCGGTAAAGACTTGACCTACAGGTAGCGAATTGGCACAATCGAAGTACAGAACCATATCATACCGCGCTTGCTCGCCTAACTGTCCAGCGTTTACATTGCGCGTTGGCTCGATGTAAACATTAGATAACGTAATGGCCGAGCTGTAGCTTGGGTTGCCGTAATCGTCATCGGCTGTGCGAGGGTAGAGCGTAGCGCCCATAGTAAGCACGGCACGCGGTATGGCTGGCATCATTCCGAAGCCCTCGATGGTACAGTTGCAATAGCTCGGTTCATAATTCCTGCCATTGTTGCATACCGATAGGCGCGTGCAAACATTGCTCCACGTTTTACCACGCCACCACCTGATATGCTAAACGAACCGAGCGAAATTGAGCCAGCTACTTCAGCATCTCCATTTTGGATATATCCTTCAGCCTGTGCGCACGTTGCCTTCGCCAGCAGGTCCAGCTGGTCGGCTCCCATGCCTGACGTATCAATAGGGATAATCGCCATCATGTCAATATCATCGCTTGCTCTGGTAAGGTACGACGTTATTAAAGCATCACTAGCCGACGCTCCTGCGTAAGTAGTCTTGTAATATGTCAGCGTAGCGTATGCCATCAAGCAACCTCCACGGTATAGTATTGTCCCAAGGCTACATGGTCGCGCCGTGCGAGTATCATTTTATCACTTTCCAGCCATTAGCCAGCCACTCGGTCATCATATCTTCAGTTATGCGCCGAGTAACGCCAGACTTTGCCACAGCTATCTTGCCATCGTTGGCCTTTGCAGGCTTATCGATGTATGGGCTTTTGTCTACGTCAGGCTTGCGTGCTTTCGGCTTTTCATCCATCGTATCCATCGGATTCATATATTCAACTCCTTTGTAAAACTAGGGAGGGTTTCCCCTCCCTTAGTTATATTTTAGTTACGCAGTCTGTATCACGCTACGGCGCACGATACGGCCATTCTCGTCAAGCTCTACAAGGTAGTTGTAGTATTTGCTTACGGTAACGTCATCGACCTTAGTAGCGGCCGCAATCTCGACCCAGCCAGTCGTATCAAGGTCATCATAACAGGCAACGGCCGCAAGCTCGGTAGCCGACCCGCCATCGAGGTAATAAAACTTATGGCCAGTTTCGCGGTTGGTATATATCGCTCCGAGCGTATAGCTCGCGTTAGTAGCGCCAGAGGAAGCTAGTATACCAGTTCCGAAAGTAGCAATGGCCGCAGTTTTGAGCGATACATAAATAGCATTGTGCTTGTTTTCGTACACCCAAAGGTCATGGTACTCGCGTGCCATAATCTTTTCAGCGTCGGCGGTCTGGTTTTCGTCGGCAGATACAATCTTCATTTTCTGGTGTTTAACGAAGCCAACAGCCGCGTTGGTGGACATGATAATCCAGTTACATTCCTGTGCGAAATTCTTGGCCGTGAATCCGTTGGTAGCACTAAAAGCGTACTCGGTTTTCATGCGAGCGGAAGGTACAGGTATAATCCGAACTCCGTCAACGTCGTACACTTTGGTCGTTACGCCATTGGTTCCGGTTACGTTCTGCACGCCGAGCTGGCGAACTAGCTGGCTTGACTGGGTAAGCACCTTAAAGGCCGCGCCAGACATAAAACATACGAGCGGTTCCTGCTCGCCGATTACGTTCTGGATGTCGCCGATATGCCCCTGTAATGTACTAAGAATGTTAGTAGCATCGGGAGCGTAGTAACCATATCGCACCGAATCGTCGTCAACGATGCTCTGGAATATCTTAGAGTAGCGGTACGAGTCAAGCTCAGGCACTGCGTGAGTACGGCCAAACTCGGCGATAATGTTAGACGCGGAGAGCGTCTGCATCGTTTCGTCGGCGTCCATAACGTCAACATTGAAACTGATTCCCCTGTCCATTGCGATGGTATGGTCTTCCCACGCCAAGGTGGCAGCTCCTGAAGGGTAGCCGGTATCGCGGTTATAAGCGCCATAACCGCCAACAGATAGCTTTGCAATCTTTACAGAGTTGCCGCCGTTGTACTGGATGCGGTTAGGGTTAGCGGTGAGCGGAGAGCTGGTAAGCCCTGCATTGATTACCTCATCGAGTAACGACTGGTAAACAATGGCTTTAGTAACAGTGTTAGCCATAAAATGCCCTCTCGTTTCGTCGGGCAATAAAAAAAGAGCCCGACCATTAAAGCGTTAAAAACCTATAACATAGGTTCTGTCTGCCTTGATTAAGGTCAAGCCCTTTTTCCTCGGTTAAGGCCGAGCCACTATGCGCTTGTAGGTAAACGCACGATACCATACCTCGGTATAGGCCGAGCCACTATTACAAGTAAATATATCGTAACATTATTACTTTGTCAACCCCGCATTCTTTCTAGCAAGTGCAAGGAGCGCGTCAACCTCCGACATACCCTCGCTCTTGGTTTCGGTTCCAAGGTTAGCTGGTGCGGTGGCTGGAGCTTTAGCAGCAAACTCTGGGAAGTCTTTCATTGCAAGCTCTATCTTTTCCGAGATGCTCGCGCCGTCGTATGTGTTTGCAATCTTAATGAGGCGGCTAACCTTTTCGGCATTGACGCCACGCTTCAAGCACTCCACCTCGGCTCTGGCGCTGTCAGCCTCGGCCTTAGCCTGCGTGATAGCCGTATCACGCTCTTTGATTGCAAGCGCCATCTTTTCGGCTTCCGTCATTTTTTCTTCACGGATTTTTTTCAGCTCTGCAAGCGCATCCTCGTTCTCGATTCCATACTTTTTAAGCATACCACTTTCTCGCTTGGCTACCTCTTTTGCGATTAGGTCATTAAGCTGCTTGTCGGTATACTTTGGAGCCTCTGGCGCTGGAGCCTCTGGAGCTTTGACTCCCGGCTGTACGGTTCCCTGCCCGATAGGTGCGCCGGTTTCTTCGGCCATGTAATAAAAACTAAACATAGTTACCCCCTTATTTGTTCGCGGTCATAATCTCGACGCCTTCCGGTGTCGTCTATAAATCCTCGCATCTTGGCTTGATATGCCTTCACCTGTGCGCGGTATCTATCTTGCAATCCTTCATCCCCGTTTATGTTAGCCAAACTAAACTGCCTTTTAGCCTTGCGTATGTTACGTTCTAGTAACCTTTGTTTCTGGCTTTGTTCGTATACCTTTTCATTTTCTCTTTTTGGGTATGGCTGATATGTCTTTTTCATTCCATGGAAATATGGATACATAGTATGCCCGCAATTTATGCCAAACAATCCATCTGGCTCACCATAGCTTGTATCGTTGTAAAGGCTAGGATAGTTTCCTTCAGGCTTTACTGTCCAGAATATCTTGCCTTGATATGGCTCACATTTTGGCCGTGCGCCAAGGTGGCTAGATATTTGGACAAGGTTTTCACCAAGCTCGTCCATGCGTGCAATCTGTGTTTCGGTTGCCATTTGTGTACTCGATGAGCGCACGATTGTTGACGCATAAGCCTCTGGCGTCCACGTCTTCCCTGCTCGGTCTACAAGCGCAGGTAGTCCATTGTCTGCCCACCCTTCGACAATCTCGGCCACCGCCAGACGCCCCGATGTACCAAGCGCAGTTTTCGCCAAAGCCTTCTGCGCTGTTTCCATGTACTGCTTGCCAGCGGTCTGCAGCATTGCTCCGTATATAGTTTCGAGCTTTCGCGCTACTACGTTTTCCCAGCGTGATAAAATCATAACAGCTTCGACGCTCGGAGCGACTACCTTTCCTGCCTGTATCGCCACGCTGTCTATGATACCAAGCCGAGAGGCCGACAGTTTAGCCATCTCAACTTTAACGGCTTCAAGTATTTTCGCCTTGTTTCGTTTAATTGTCACAAGGTTAATTTCGCGTAACATTCCCAAGTCCTGCATAGTCTTTACGTACCATTCTGCCGAGCCTATCGCGCCACGGTTTAGAAGGCGCACGAGATTCTCAAGCATTTCGGTTTCCATCTCAAAGATTAGGCGCGACGCTTCCACGCTTTCGCCTTCCTTTTTTTATCGCGCCGGACTATGCCAAAGATTCGCGCCTTGGTTCGTTCATCGAGGCTACTAAACTTCTTTTCCATGATGGCGTTGTACTTTTTTGTAGTGATAAAAAAGAAACGCCACAACGGAAGCACTGGCTGTCCTGTCTGCTCGGCTAGTATCATGTCAACGTATCGGACGTGATACTTTGATAATAGTAGCTTATTCATTCCGAACCTCCAAACATAGAGCCAACGTCAATCGTTGCGCCAGATGCGCGTATTGCCTCGGCCTTGGCCTTAGCTTCGTCTTCAGATAGCCCATCCATTGCCATGAGCGCATCTTCAAGTAGCGCCGTGCGTTTTTCGATTCTAGTATTCCAATAGTTTGCCTTACTGTTCCTGTCCTCGATTACAGAATCATCCCAATGAATATCGGTTTCCTTGTCGGTAAAGGTAAGCCCATATTCTCGCCCTATAATTTTAAGAGAATCGAAAAAGGTTAAAAAAGTATAACTTAAACTATTTTCGATATTCTTTTTTGTGCGGAATGTTTTACTGTTTTCACTTATTACTTCGGTAGCGGTCTTCATACTCGTACCGTCGAACGAAAGGAACCCATCTGAGAACCCACACTGTTTTGAGAATATAGAAAGTAGCATATTCAAAGTCTGGTTTATTTTCTCGATGCGTAGATCAAAGTCAATCGCTACAGGTGTCATGCTTTGCTTTTCGGCATCATCAAAGGCAACGTAAACGCGCTCGTTCTTGTCGTAATATAAATCCTTGCGCTTTCCTGCACTGTCAAAATAGCTCTGTATCATCGAGCTAGGAATAATAATCTTACGCCTAGACGTTTCCAATTCGTCGGATAGGTAATCGAAGGCAATGTCAATCTGTTGCATAGTATCCACGGCGTTGGCAAATACCGATATGCCGAGCGGACTTGCAAGGTCTATATTGTTAGCCTCTGGGTTTTTCCACGCCTCGAATAGTTTGACAGGGCTTGACCATTGGCTTTCAAGTATTCCGGCCTGTTCAGTGTTAACTTTTCTAAACTCGTCGTATCCTATATTCTCGTATGCTTCGAGCGTTATCGTGTAGCCGGTTTCGGTTTTGCGATGTTGCTCTATGACTTTATACTCTTTATCTTTATGCACAACTGAAGAAACAAAATCGGCCTCGGATATGCCGCGTGCATCGTAGGATACCGGAACAAAGTCGGTAGCCTTTACCCAGTCGATGATAAAACGCCCATCCTTGACAACCCACTTGAGTGCGCCAGTGCCGAGCGCCAGCGCATATTCAAGCCAGCTTTGAGCATTAGCTGTAAAGTTATTATTTTTTAACACCTCAAGTATTGATTCGTCTGCGTCTACTATTGGCGGCTCGGCAAACACAAGGCCTGCAAACTCCGAGCATACTAGCTTTGCGGGGTTTAGTAGGTATCGCATCTCGGTACGCTGTCCACCGATACCGCGTGTAGTGTACGATTGCCAGCTAGGCTTGCCGGAATATATGTCAAGCCATGCGCGTGCGAGCCTGTCGCCATTCGCCAAAGACTTTGGTAGCTTCTTCCCAAACAGAATAAGCCAGAGCGATTTTATAGCGTCGGTCAATATCATAAGCCCCTCCTCGAATATACTTCCTCAAGTGCATATCGCACGCAGGCTATATGATGGTCGGCCTGTCCTTCTGGATACGTCTGCTCAATATCCCCATTCTTGTTTGTTATGTAGCTATAACTAGAAAACTCCGCCCATGTTTTCGGGCATCGCTTTGCGTCAATATAGATTGCCGACAAGGATTGCAGCCACTTAAAGCCATAATCACGAAGCCCTGTCTTTTTCGGCTCATGGCATTTCCATCCGTAGGCACGATAATCGGCGATGCTTTTAGGCTCGGCGCTATCTGGAGTAAGTTTAACGTTCGTCTCGGAAGGAGAGCTTGGCATATTTTGAGTATACCACTTATACGAGCCAGACGCAAGGTGTGTTAAAAGAAGCTCACTTGTTTCGGCGTTGCCTTTCTTGTACGCTTCCAATTCGTCAAAAATGTATAACTCTTTTTTTGCAGGGTTGTAGGCCATGCCATTATACGCCCAAGGGTCGGGGTAATAACCCCAGTCGATACCGTGGAAATAATAGTCGTGCCGTCCTATCTCTTTGTCGGTCATCGGTGTATTGTGTAGATTGTTGAACACATCTAGGCCAGTGCCAGTACATTCACCCAAGTATTCATTTCGGTAAAGTCTGTTATTATTTTTTAACTGCCATTCGGCTTCGTCTACAAACGCTTGCCCAAGCCATTCCTTTGGCACTGTTGTATAATCCGAGCGCATGACGATGCGGTTTGGTTTGTCTAGTAGTTTCTCTTTGTTAACCCAGTTGTTGCGGTTAAGCGGTGGATTGAAAGAATAGAACACCCAAAACTTTTCACCACCACGCATCACGGATTGAAGTACCGAGCGCACTTCGGACGGCTTAAACTCGGTAAGCTCCTCGAACCAAAGGATGCCGATATATCCTTTTTCAACCTTGATTGACTTGATTGCGGTTGGGTCATCAGTACCACGGAAAAGAATCTTTTGAGCGCCTTGTGTAATTTGCATTGGGCTTACCATGCGACGCCCAGGTAGCCCGAGCATATCGCCTGCCCAGTTGAGCTGGCTAAACACGGAATCTCGGAGTGTGTTTGCTCGCTTGCGTAACACAAGAGCATTGACCAAAGGATACTGTGCCATTACAGCGCGGATAGCAATAGATATAAAACTAGACTTGCAAGAACCACGACCGCCCCATAGCATATACTCACGCTGTTTATTTTCTATAACGTCGAGAAAAAGGTCGTTATAGTTATGCGGAAACAGGTCAGCGGTTTCGACGGTCATTGATTATTATTTCCAGCTTTTGGTTTTGTAACGTACCCTCGTCGATTTTATCTCCGTACTTTTTAGGTAACATTTTACTAACAACCCACTTGCGAGCATCAACGCGCAGCCTGTCGCGCATGAAGTCTCCAGAGCCTTCATCGGCAATATCAATAATCTGGTCAAACAGCGCATCTGCACGTTTTTCCATAGCTTGCGCGTATTGTGTCGAGTATTCTGGCTTACGAATATGTAACATGAAAGTAGAAACGGACATACCGACAGCGTCGCAAGATTTGCGTATACTCATGCCTTTAGATATAAGAGTGAACACCTCAAGTATATCTTCTTTAGATTTTTGAGGCCTGCCTCGCCCTCTCTTTTCAACATTTTTTTGAGTAGTTACTTTTTTATTACTCGTCTTCACGTTCGGCAATGTTTGTTCCTTCGTTTGTAAAGCCTACGGAATGAAAGCCGCAAACCTCGCAGGTAAGAAGTTGGTACATTCTCCCAGTCTTAGGCTCGTATCGTGTTTCGGTTTCTATAAAGCTATGATTTTTGCAAAGGTTCATTTTGTTTGCCCATAGAGCCAAGATGCAAACATGATACAGTAGTTTGCCATGTCTTCGACAGTATCCTGTAGACTTTCGTCTTCATGATTAAGATTTAGCAAAATTAGATTTTCCATTCGTCTAAACCTGTCGGATATACGAGTAAGCGCGGCTATTTTACCGTAAGCGTTTAGTGATATTGAAAAGCTGTCGCCATAGGCCTTATTTTTTTGCAAGTAAGTTTTATAGAGATTATCGCTCATAGTTTTATAGTCCATTGTTATAGTATTATAGCATTCCTTACAGTTTGTCAAGTGCATTCTCCATTTTCAAGCGTCGGTACACGCCCCAGACTTTTGCTATATACGAGTGAGCTAGGCCTGTTTTGAGCGTTCCGGTGCGGCCTTTATTATAGGCCGAAAGCGAATAGTTCCAATTCCCATAATATCCAAAATGGGAATCAAGAATAAGAGCTGCTACACGGATGGATTGTTTAGGATTGTGCGGATTGTACTCTTGGCCATAAAGGGCTACACGCTCATCATGGAATAGCTCGCGCAGTTGCATACGTCCTTTATCGTGACCATCTGGGCTTACTAGGTAGTCACGCTCGTTTGATTCTACGATTGCGATAGATTGAAGCATAAGCGGGCAAACTTTAGTATCCATGACAGAATTAGAATAAAGGTTTTGAGTTTGTATATTTATAGATGAAAGAATAAAGTAAATAAAAACTAACATAGTCCCCACACTACCAGGATTCTAGCCACGTCATCGAGCGAACGAGCTATGCTATAATTCCAACCCTTTGACAAGCACAACGCCTCGAAGTTTTTTTGTGCCTCGGATTGTTTGCCTGTTTTTGTTTTTATCTCCAAGAAGTGCGCGACGCCGGTGCTCCCCATAATCACGAGGTCAGATATGCCAGAGCGGAGCCCAATAGCCTTATACCGAGCCATGCGGAGCGCTGCGCCCCTAGACTTACCCAAGAGGTCATTGGGTACACAAAAGTAGTACAGGCCGAAGTGTGTGAGTAGCTTGCATACGTCAGCCTGTAAAGTTGCCTCGTCGTGCTTCATGGTTTTAATCCTATCACAAAAAAAAATAAAAAACAAGTAGACAATCAAACTACCGTAAACGTACACGTCAAACATAAAAGCGTAAACGTAACGTGTGTATTACATACACACGTTTACGCGTTTACGCGGTTTTATAGTGTTCGCGTAAACGTTTTAAGCCTAAAAAGCCCCTAAACGTTTACGCGTTTACGCTAAACGTTTACGCTGACGTTTACACTTGACCACTTTTTCACCCAAAGCGTACACGTTTTTGACCCTAAACGTTTACGCGTTTACGCTACACTTTCCGATACACTTTGTTTTTTTCTCCAAAATCTCCAAAAACTGTACCACCGTACACGTCCGTAAACGTGTACGCGTGTACGCTTTTTTGACGTTTACGGCTCTATTTTTAGGTAAGCAACCCCCTCATTAAGCTCCAAAAAGCCACCTTCGCAGAGCCTTTTTTTGGCATTAAAGTACGATTGAC
>CAZGDK010000082.1:0-6949 GCA_964525155.1 uncultured Smithella sp.
CAACTGAAGATGGCCGGCCATGCATGTTGTGAGCGACGGGAAGGGTCCGAATCGCTTTGCGAAATCAGCCAATAGGGGGCGCATTGAAAGTGAAACATCATAAACTTCGGAGTAGCGGCTTGATATGCTCAACATGTTTCAAGGCGATCTTCATTTTATCTGCCATTATTTTTGGCGTTGTGATGAGCCCTGCTGGCTTTGCAGCCGAAGAAACACGGGTGCGCTGGATTGATTTGAATTCGATGAAGAAAATCATCGAAGAGCAGGCGCCGGTGATTGTCGATGTGCGCACGCCGCGGGAATATGAACAGGGGCATATTCCCGGCGCGGTGAATGTTCCGCTCGATGAATTAAGAGCGAACCGGACCTTACTCGATGCGTATAAAGATCAGCCGGTTTTGCTGTATTGCCGGACCGTCAATCGAACCGGCCGGGTGCTGTGGCTGCTGGAGGGGCGCGGGTTTAAAATGATCTATGCCCTAAACGGCGGTTATGCGGCTTATCGGATCAAGAATCCGTGAGATGTTTGGCATGATCATTTTGGGTTATGCCTTTTGAAAGCGAAAGGAGGTAAATGATGTCCTTAATTAAAGCGCAGAACATCGGCAAGGACTACCAGACGGAAGAGGTAGTCGTTCATGCTCTTCGGGAGGTGGATTTTGAAATCGAACCTGCCTCGTTCGTTTCGTTTGTCGGGCCGTCCGGCAGCGGCAAAACAACCATCCTCAACTTGATCGGTTGTCTGGACAAACCATCGGCAGGCCATCTTCAGGTCGCCGATACCGATGTCGGTTCTCTGGGACGAAAGGAAAGCGCGGCTTTCCGGGGAAAACACCTGGGCTTCATTTTTCAGGATTTCAATCTGATTCCCGTTTTGACAGTTTACGAAAATATCGAATATCCGCTCATCATGGTTCAGAACATTGCGCCGCAAGAAAGGAAAGAAAGAATCTCCCGCATGCTGGCCGAGGTGGACATGGCGGATCAGGGGCACAAGTACCCCCATCAGATTTCCGGCGGGCAAAAACAGCGCGTAGCCGTGGCCCGCGCGCTGGTGAGCAACCCCGCTCTGGTTCTCGCCGACGAGCCGACAGCCAACCTGGATTCTCAGACGGCCTATGCCGTGATCGGACTGATGAAGAAGATGCGCGATGACTTCGGAACCACGTTTATCTTTTCCACGCATGACACCAAGATCGTTGGCGAAGCGGAAGTCATTTTCCGTCTGGAAGACGGCAGGCTGACTGCCAAAGAGATCAAAGGAGGGGCCAAATCATGATGAACCTTTTCAAAATTGCCATCCGCAATCTCATTCGCTATAAAAGAAGAACCTTGCTGACGGCGTCGCTTATCACCATCGGCGTTGTGTTTGTCCTGGTCTTTGTATCCGTTACCGGCTCTTTCAAATCCATGATGATCGGCCAGATTACCGATTCCATGCTGGGACATCTCCAGGTTCACCGCAAGGGCTTTGTCGCTTCCATCGAAACACTGCCTTTGAACCTCAATCTCAAAGGGGGCGCCATCGCCAGACTCGAAAAAATCCTGGATGCCCAGCCGGAAATTGCCGCTTATTCGCCACGCGTCAAATTCGGCGGGATGTTCAGCAATTTTACCGAAACGTCCAGCATCCGTCTGACGGCGATTGATCCGGAACGCGAATTCAAGGTGATCCCCCTTCTTCCCGACCGGCTGGTGCAGGGAAGCCGTGATTTGCAACCGGGAGGCATTCTTGTTCCCGAGCTTCTGGCGCGCGGGATGAAGGTGAAACCCGGCGATGCGGTGGTTATTGTGGCCACCAACGCCGACGGTTCGGTCAACGGCAAACAGTTTGTGGTAACAGGGGTCCTGGAAAGCGCCACGGGTCCCGGCGGACGGGACGGCTACGTCCACATGGACGACGCCCGCGAACTTCTGCGCATGGAAGGCTCTCAGGTAAGCGAATATGCCATCCGTCTCAAGGATTTCGGCAAGCTGGCCGCTTTCAGTGAAAAACTCGATGCTCTTTTGGTCAAAGAACTCAATCAACAGGGCAAGCCGGTTTTTGAACTCCACATCTGGGAACAGCTCTCGCCTTTTTTCAACATTGCCCGGATGATCGACATCATGACCTTCTTCATCAAAGTGATGCTGATTGCCATTGTTTTAATCAGTATTATGAATGTCATGATCATGGCCGTCTATGAACGGATCCGCGAAATCGGCACCATTGCCGCCATCGGCACATTGCCGGGAAAAATCCGTTCCATGTTTATTGTCGAGGGGTTTTGCCTGGGTGTCGTCGGCGCTATTATCGGTGACTTGATTGGCATTGCCATTGTGGTCATCATCAATTTTCTGGGGCTCCATTTCGATTTCGGCCAGCAGAAGGGTATGCTTTTGAAAGCCGCGCTTCAGCCGTCCGATGTGCTGGTTATTTCGGTGATCGTCATTATGGTTGCCGTGGTTGCGAGTCTTCAACCGGCCGTCAAGGCGTCGAAGATGGAACCGATCGAAGCCCTGAGACATGTTTAGGAGGATATCTTATGAAAAAAGTAATGATGGTCATTATGAGTCTGGTTTTTGCCCTGCCTGCGTATGCCATAGACGGTGCGGTTCTGCTCAAACAGGTGGACCGCAACCTTGCACCGGAGTCTTACGAGTCCTATCGCAAGCTTATCAATATTGAGCCTTCCGGGGCGAAAAAGGAGTTTACGCTTTTTACCGTTAAAAAAGGCGTTGAAAAAGTCGCCTCCCTTTTTCTGGCGCCTGCCAGTGAAAAGGGCCGTAGCACGCTTCGTCTGGGCGACAACATGTGGCTATTCATCCCCAATGTGGGCAAGCCTATCCGCATCACCAGCCTTCAGTCGGTGGTGGGCGGCGTTTTCAACAATGCCGATATTCTGCAACTGGATTACGCCACGGAATATGACGTCGAAAAGGTGGACGAGCAGGGTAAAGAATATCTCCTCTATCTTAAAGCCAAAACAAAAACCGTGGCTTATGACAAACTCAAGATTTGGGCGGACAAGGACAAAAAGCTACCGATCAAAATTGAATGTCTGACCGAAAAGGACATGCTGATCAAAACGCTTTATTTCAAGGAGATAAAAGATTTCGGCGCAGGCATTGTACGTCCGGCGGTGATCGAAACGGACAGCCCGCTTTATAAAGGCTATAAGTCCATTATGATTATGGCGAAAATCAAGAAGCGGGATTTCAAGGATGAGGTCTTCACCCTGACCTTTATGCCGAATATCGAATCGCTTCGCTGATGAAACGGATATGCCTTCTCGCCATTGTTTTATTGATGATGCTTCCCGTCCGGGCGGGGGCCGAGGAGTCGTATTCGTTTGATCTTGAAGAAATTGAAAAAAAGCCATATTCGTTCGGCGGCTACGTCGAATTCAAGCCTGTCCTCTTCGGACTTGATCGGGATTCGGCCTTTTATAAATTGCGTTTTTTCGATAATTCCCGGGGGCAAAATCTGCTGGAGGCCAACGGCCGGATTCAGTTGGAAGGCAGTTATGAAAAGAGTATCTTCCGCGTTTATGGCAAGACGAATACGGATTTGAAAGCTTCCTATTCCGGCGAATCCGAAAGATCAACGTTTTATGAACTCTACGGGTCCGTCAAGCCATTGTCCCATCTGAAGTTTGAGGTGGGGAAGAAAACGATGAAGTGGGGAAAAGGCTATGCCTGGAACCCCGTGGCCTTCGTGGACAGGCCCAAAGATCCGGATGAACCGGAACAGGCGATGGAGGGATACATCCTGGCCACCGCCGATTATATCAAAAGTTTTGAGGGCCCCTTAAAGACCTTTTCTTTTACGCCTGTGCTCTTTCCCGTTTACGATCAAGTCAACAGCGATTTCGGCAATAGCAACAATTTGAATATCGCCGGGCGGTTTTATTTTCTTTTCTACGATACGGATATTGACCTGATGTTTTTCACGGGGGGCAGCAAACCGGACCGTTACGGGGCGGATTTTTCCCGCAACATCACGACTAATTTTGAAGTGCATGGTGAGCTGGCCTATGTCCGGAATGTACCGAAAAACGTTCTGGACGCAAACGGAAACCGCCGCCAGACGGAGGGGGAAGCCGTCAGTTATCTCGTCGGTATCCGCTATCTGACGTCATTTGATCTGACGACGATCATCGAGTATTATCACAACGGCGCGGGGTTCACCGAAGAAGAAATGAAAAACTATTTCGGTCTCATTAACAGGGGCTATGATGCTTACAGGTCCACCGGAAACACGACGCTTATCGGTAATGCGCTGCAAATGGCGGAAGGCGGCTATGGCCGCGCCAACGCGATGACCGATTACCTGTATGTCCGCCTCAGTCCAAAAGAGCCTTTCGATATTCTTTATTTCACGCCTGCGCTTACGGGCATGATGAACATCCATGACGGAAGCTTTTCACTGACGCCGGAGCTTCTTTATACGGGCTTTACCAACTGGGAATTCCGCCTCCGGGCAGGCATCATCGTTGGAGCAAGAAATACGGAATATGGCGAGAAACAAAACGACTACCGCATCGAACTGCGCGTGGGATATTATTTTTGATTGAGATGCTGACAATCAAAAGAACTTTTTCATGCGGGACCATAAAACCAGATACACTTGTTTCATCCGCACCGTCCAAGAGCTAATTTGCGGCGATACTTTCCTTGTCTTCCGTCAGTACAAAATCGGTCAGGGTTGCCTTTTGTTGTCGAAATACCGCTGAAGATTGGCAGGTAATTCTTTGATGGGCTCAGGTACGATTGGCGGTGTGTCTATGTTCAGCATCGCGCCCATGATCGCTTCAACCAACAAGGGAAGCGGCGCCGCAAAATATACTTTGTCCCGATAGTGCCACTCGCGACAGTCCACCATCGTGCCGCCGCTGGTCAAATCGCCGCAGGATTCACATAGGGACTCACGGATGTCTTGCGCGATGTCGTGTCCATTGATTCGTATTGTCGGCGAACTCAACAAGGCATGGTCTTTGGCTTCCTGGGGCGTTTGCACGACAATTTCCCGATGTTTCAGTTCAATGCCTAAAACATCGGCTATGGGACCTAGAAGATCAACTGCTCGCCTTAACTGATCTCCCGTGGGAACACAGCGCCGGCAAGTACTCAAGTCGATTGCGATTAAATCGATGTTCAAGACTTTTTTTGCTTCTTGCGTCTCTTTGGTTTTATCGCGCGCGGTATCGGCGGCGCTGCTCCCGCAGCATGCGTCCGGCGCCAGTTTGAAGCATTCGGCATCTGACTTGGTTTGCATTGGTTAGACTTTCTCCTTCATGCGGATATTTGCGTTCTGATGATCTTATATATCAAAACATTGACAAGATAACCAGAGTCAGGACGGTGCCAAGTTCCATGCCTTTTCCCACAAGAACGGCTGACATGGGCATGATGGTTTCCGCCCGAATATATCTGGGCACGTCAATTACGGCAGCGATAGGAATAGACCAGGGGGTTCCCGGTCCAGCCGGTTTGACAACGATATCTTGCGAAAGCAATAATGCAATAAAAATTGGATTAAGCACCGGCAACAATGAGAAAGAATTTCCCGGCTGTAATAAAAACTATTCAAACCAAAAATGTGTGTGACCTTCAGTATTCCATGATCTATGATAGTTGAAGGAGTCAACCTTGATTTACTTGTGTCTTGGTTCGGCATTGTCCCTAAGCCTTTTCAATCTTTAAACAATGTGTTATGAACGCAATTATTGGTTGATCAAATGTCTGATTCGGCAGGAGATTGCTGAAATGAAATCATTCTGGCTGTGTTTTGTGCCTTTGTTTGTGGCCGTGGATGCCATCGGGCTTTTGCCTTTGTTCATCAATCTGACCGAAGGCATGGACAAAAAACTTATCCGGAAAATCATTGTCCAGTCGATGATCACGGCCATTGCCGTGGCGCTCGCTTTCGTCGCCGTCGGCACTGGAATTTTCCGGCTGCTCAACATCAGCGTGGCCGATTTCATGATTGCGGGCGGTTCGCTTTTATTTATCATTTCCATCCGTGATATTCTGGCGGCGGAGAAAAAACTGCTGGAGGTCGATCCGGACAGCGTCGGCGCCGTGCCGATTGGCGTGCCGTTGATTACCGGACCGGCTGTCTTGACGACGTCACTTCTTCTTGTCAGCCAGCACAGCGCGGTGATCACGTCGCTGGCCATTGCCGCGAATATTTTAATTGCGGGCGGCATGTTTATGATGGCGCCGCTCATCAACCGGGTGCTGGGAAAAACCGGTTCCAAAGCCATTTCCAAAATTATCAGCCTGCTTCTGGCGGCCATCGGAGTCATGATTGTCCGCAAAGGTATTGCCATGTACATTGCGGAAGGGATTCATCTGTAATGCGCCGGATTGTGCAGGGAACGTCTTAATACCGTTCCCTGCACGTGTGAAAGATGTTTGAAGTCCTTTGCCTGATCAGCGCCTCAGAGGCAAGGATGATTTTAGCCGGGCGTATATTTAAACGACACCCTCAATTTGACCCGATATTCAACGACTTTGTTTTTCTCCACTCTCATATCGAGCTCCTTGACTTCGGCGATACGGATTTCCTTCAGGCTCTTGGCCGCCGTTTCCACGGCTTTTTTGGCCGCGTCTTCCCATGATTTGTCGCTGCCCCCGATAATTTCAATGATCTTGTAAATGCTGCTCATGCGCCTTCTCCTTTCTGTTAAATGGTTGATATATTCCCAACATTACCCAAACGGCCGCAGGGCCGTTTAAATGATTTGTGGCAACGCGAAGGCGAGTGTCAACACTTAAGAAAGCAGACAGGTGATGGAAAAAGAAGACATGAGTTCACGAATCCAAATGAACGGCCGGATCAGGAACTTCTCAGCAAGCAAGACATTTCAGGGAGGATTAGACGTTCCAAGTACGCGCCCATTATACTCTTTTGCGCAATAAGGTCAATTTGATACCCTCCGGGCGGGCGCGCGGCGCCAGGCGC
>CAZGDK010000082.1:7049-13803 GCA_964525155.1 uncultured Smithella sp.
GTGACCACTTCAAATTGTTTCCCGCACTTGTCACATTGAAATTCATAAATGGGCATAACATTAAATCCTTTTTCTTTTGAATCTAGGGATGGAGACGGAAAATGTCAACATTTGCCGCCTCAGTTTACTGTGCGAGCCGCACGTTCGTGATGAAATATTCCGTATCACCGAAACAGCTCGTCGGAATGCCTTTATGCTGTTTGTAGGTGATGGAGATGCGCTTGCCGGCCAGTTCATTGATGCGGTTGGCCACCTTATCGTCCCGGATGCTGAACAGAAACTTGTCGGGAATGGCGCCGGGCATGGTGACCATGGCCATCTCACCTTCCCAGGTTTTGCAAATCCATCCGCTTTTGGACAGCTTTTGAACGTAGCCGACGCGTTCTCCCGATGAGAAGCTCCAGGTAAGCGAAAGCCAGGTATAAAACCCAGCCACAACGATCAATGTCAGTATAATTCCTCCAACCCATAACATCCCGCGACTCATTTATTTCCCCCTGGTTTTTACTTTTTTTGGAGTTACTTTTTTTAAAGCCGTTTTTCCGGCGCGCTTTTTGGTTGACTTTTTCTTCCGGGAGAAGATGGTGGCAATGTGTTTTCCCTCTTCCTCTCCGACGGGTTCCTTTCCGGTGGTCATCTGCGCGGATTGATTTTCCGCCGACCAGTTGAACATGACCGGCTTTTCATTGCGCAGCATGTCAATGACGGACGCGAGATCGCTGCGATGGAAGCTCAGAAAAACCGTGCCATTTAGCCCCTGGCGGGGACCTGGAAGAACGCCGGTTCGCTCCACAAAGGCGGCCATGCACAAAAGCTTGTTGGATTCGTCGAACAGGTAAAGGAAGGCGGCGTTTTCCCCGTTCATGGCCCGAACCTCGTATTGATAATTGGTGACAACCGCGCTGACATTAGGCATAAGACAATCTCCTTTACAGGGCATACGTCATGTATCGGTCCCGGTATGCCTTCTTGGCGATGATCATCAGGGTGTCCCGATACACTTGTTTGTCCGTCTGTTTCCAGATGGCAACTTGCGAGGGATGAACTTCAAAGAGAGTGTATGTTTTCAGGCCGGCGTATCGTTTGAAGGCCAGCGGATGGTGCTGGCGATACAGATTGCTGAAGGCCGAATTTTTCATGTCCATCGGAGAGCCGATCTCTTTGACTTTGCCCTCAATCGAATAGTTCTCCCGGCACAAGGCGACATTGGGATTTATGGCCAGTTGTTTGTATTTGATAAAGTTCATGTCCGTCATAAAAAAAAGTACAATGCCGTTGCTGACGGTGAAGACGTTTCGCGCCGTCACATGGGCGCCCGCCGCGGTGGCCAGCACCCACGTTGTGTTCTGGCCGATGTAATTGATGACTTCGCGTTCCAGTTCCAAAAAGTCAAGGTCGAAGCGCTCCATGTTTTGCCTCCTGGTTTGAATATTTGGGTAAAACATTTTGATGCGGACTTTTTGATGCAACCCGGCGCGTCCATGCTTTTGCGCAATTTGACATGAATCAGAGTTAAATTCAACATGATTTTGGCAAGGCGCCGATTCCGAGCGCACAGAACGCAAACTTCCGCCGGATTAACGATCGCGGGGAGGCTTCATGAGGCCCTGTGGCCAATAAAATGATTGCCAGAGCGCCGAAGGTATGGTAATTTAACGCAAAATTGTTCCAGAATTCCGGATGGCGAGGAGCGATGCATGAAAATACGGGTGTTAGGTTGCCACGGTTCACAGCTGCCCCATCATAATATCACCAGTTTTCTGCTTGAAAAAAACATCCTGATTGACGCAGGCACCGTGACACAGGCGCTGACCCTGGAAGAGCAGCTGCGCATTGATTACATTTTTGTGACGCATGCCCATCTGGATCATGTCCGCGACATTGCGTTTCTGGCGGATAATCTTTATTACGAAAAGCGCAAAAAGCCGCTGGTGGTGTGTAGCACCAAGGGGGTGATCGACAGCATTCACCGCCATCTGTTCAATAATGTGATCTGGCCGGATTTTTCGAAAATACCCAGCGTCAAAGAGCCGCTCATTAAATTTGAAACCATCACGCCCGGAAGAATTAGGCGCATCGGCGATTTTCAGGTTCGGGCGATCGGTGTTCATCATACCGTGGAAACGATGGGTTTTGTGATTCAGGCCAAGGAAAAAGCGGTGCTCTTTTTGGGCGACACGGGTCCCACCGAGAATGTCTGGAAAGTCGCCAAAACCATGAAAGAGCTCAAAGCCATTTTTGTGGAAACGTCGCTGCCCGGAAGTTTGCAGAATATCGCGGACAAGACCGGACATTTAACCCCCATTTCGTTAAATGCGGAGTTGAGGAAATTAAAGACGGCCCGGCCGGAGATTTATCTGTATCATATGAAGCCCCGCTACGCCGAGGAAATCCGCCACGAAGTCGCCGTCATCCAGGACAGAAAGATTCACATCATTGAAGATGGTCAAGTCATCCGCATTTGAAGCACCCCCGTCCTATGAATAAATTCAACCCCGCGGCCTATCTTTCCGGCCTGAATATTGATGTCATGCGTTTCGGCCTGGAAGCGGTAAGCGCGCTTTTGTCGGGGGTCGGCAATCCGCAAAACGATTATCCGATTATTCTCATCGGGGGAACCAACGGCAAAGGTTCGACCGCCGCGATGACGGCGTCCGTTCTGCGCGAGGCGGGCTACCGGGTGGGGCTCTACACCTCGCCGCATCTGGTGGATGTCCGGGAGCGCATCGCGATTAACGGCCGGAAAATTTCCAAGCGGGACTTTGCCGGAATTCTGGCCGAAATCCGTAATCGCGCTCAGTCGCCCGTGACGTACTTCGAAGTCCTGACAGCGGCGGCGTATATTTATTTTCAGCGTCGTCGCGTCGATATCGCGGTGATGGAGGTGGGCCTGGGCGGCAGGCTTGATGCGACCAATATCTGCCGGCCGCTGGTTTCGGTCATCACCAACATCGGACTGGAACATACGGCGTATCTGGGCCGGACGCTTGCCGCGATTGCCTCGGAAAAAGCCGGCATCATCAAGCCGTCCGGCATTTGCGTGACGGGGGCGACACAACAAAAAGTGATTTCCGTGCTGGAAGAGCGCTGCCTGCGGGAACATTCCGCCTGCTATCGTCTGGGGAAGGATTTTCGCCTTCGTCCCGGCAAAAACGGCCACGCCGTTTACCACGGGATGAGCCGGAATCTGACGGATGTCGCGCTTGCGCTTTCCGGAGCGCATCAGGCCGCCAATGCCGCTCTGGCTCTGGCGGCGCTCGAGATTGTTTCCGTCAGGGGCTTTCCGGTTTCCGACGCGGCGGTTTATCGCGGTCTGAAAAAAACACGCTGGGAGGGCCGGATGGAGATTTTGTCGTCGCGGCCGCTCTTTGTTCTTGACGGCGCACACAATCCGTCGGGCATGAATATTCTCGTTCGCGCGCTGAAAAAAGAGTTTACCTGGCGGCGTCTGATTCTGATTTTTGCCGCGCTCAAAGATAAAGACTACAAGACCATGCTGCAAAAGATCGCGCCTCTGGCCTCGATCATCATTTTACCGCAACTGGCGGCCGCCCGCGCTGTGACCGCCTCCGACATGGCCTTCGTGATGAAGGATCTGGGATTCCGGGCGCGTCGGGCCGGCAATGTGCGCGAGGCTCTCGAACAGGCGCTGAAACTGGCCCGGAAAGACGATCTGATCTGCGCCGCCGGGTCTCTTTATCTGGCAGGCGAGATAAAACAAATATTTCATCGAAGACAATCTTGTGGTAAGGCGTAGCGCAAAAAGGTTAAAGACCGAAGGCTGAAGACTGAAGGAACCAGGTTTTGCTGATCGAATTCATACATCATCTTATATTAATTCCGGGGACGCTGCTTTTTGTTTTGCTTTTGTGCGGCGGTAGTTTTGCTCAGGAATTCAAGGCGCCGCCGGCCTCGACGCCGGTGAAGATTGAGGCGGACTCTCTGTCCTACGATCAGGCGCGCGATGTGTATTTGGCCGAAGGCAACGTGGTCATCACGTACGGAGAGGGCGTGTTGAAAGCGGCCAGCGTCGAATTCGACCGCAAAAGCAATCTGGCGACGGCCCAGGGCGGGGCGTTTCTCAAAATGGCCGAAGACACGCTCGCCGGCGATAAAATCACGGTGAATGTTGAGGATAAAACCGGCGTCGCCTACCAATCCAAAGCTTTTTACGCGCGCAATCATTTTTATATCCGCGGCGACAAAATCGAGAAAACCGGCGAAAACACGTATTCCATCGACCAGCCGGTCGCCACGACCTGCGACGGCGAAAATCCCGACTGGCGGATCGCGGGCTCAAAGATGAAAGTGACCGTCGAAGGATACGGCTGGGTGACGCACGCCCGCCTGGCGGTTAAGGGCGTCCCCATATTTTATACGCCGTTTATCGCTTTTCCCGCCAAAACGAAACGTCAGACGGGGTTTTTGTTTCCCTATCTGGCCTATTCCCGGGACAAAGACGGCGTGGATATTGAACTTCCGTTTTTCTGGGCGATTCATCCACAGCTCGACGCCACGTTGTACTCGCGTTACATCGAGAAAAGGGGCTACAAGCAGGGGGCGGAATTGCGCTATTTTCTGGGCAGCCAGTCCTTCGGCGCGCTCTACGGCGATTATCTGGAGGACAACAAGCACATTACCGAAAGCGGCGACACGGTGCTGGCGCGCGACTGGCGGGACACGCATAAACGCTGGTCGTATTATGTCAATACCGAAACAAAGTATGATGAGCAGTTTTATCTGAGGACGGATGTGCAGCGCGTCTCCGACGCGTGGTATTTCCGGGATTTTTCGGCGCATAATTATTATCTGAGCCATTTTGCCGCATCCGATGATGACCCGTTTAAAAGGGTCGCGTTTCAGGGGAACGAATCCCTGCGATTTCTGGAATCCTCCGCCCGTTTGTTTAAAGGCTGGAATAATTATAATGTTATGGCCAGGGTCAGTTCCGTCGACGATTTTGCCCAAAACGGCAATGACCGGGTCCTGCAAAAATATCCGGAAATTCTTTTGACCGGCATCAAACAGCCGCTGTTTTCCACGCCGGTGTTTTTCGGATTTGCCGGAGCCTATGATTATTTTTACCGGCGCGAGGGGGATCGCGGGCATTATGTGGACATCGCGCCAACTTTGTCGTTGCCGGTCAATCTTTCCAATTACCTGAGCATTACGCCGCAGATCACGGTGCGGGAAACCTACTGGAGCCGCGACGACGATCAGGCCCGAGCGGATAACCGAAGCGGCGACAGAACATTTTATAATGCCGGTCTGACTGTCGGCAGCCGCCTGTACAGGGTTTTTGACGCCGGGATTTTCAACTGGGACAAAATCCGGCACGACATTCGTCCGGAAATTTTGTATTCATACATTCCCTATGTCCGTCAGGAAAATGTTCCCGGCTACCTGCCCCGGTTCGGATCGTTTTTGGAATCGTTTACGTTTTTTGCATCACCTGGGACCACCGCCTTCTACGAGCAAAATGCCGTGGCTTGGGCGCTCACCAACACATTGACCGCCCGGCTGAAAGGCAAGGCCCCAAATTCGGCCGCAGGCTATCTGGAAGTGCTTCGATTCAAGCTTTTCCAGTCGTATGATATTAATGAAGCGAAAAAAGATATGGCGGGATCGACCGATGAGCGGCGGCCCCTGTCCGATTTCGGCCTGGAGCTGGACATTAACCCGCATCCGTATCTGTCTTTTGCCGCCCGCAACAAATACAGCGTTTATAACGGCTGGAAGGAAATGAATTATGATCTGGGGTTGGGCGACTGGCGCGGCGACAGGCTTTCGGTCGGCTACCGCTATACGCTCGACGCCATAGAAGAGTTTAATGCCGAATTGAGAGCGATCATCACCGCGCGCTTAAGCGGCCGGGCGGCCGTCCGGCTCGACCGGATCAACGACCGGATTGTGGAAAACGCCGTGGGGCTTTTCTGGGCCGAACAATGCTGGGGCGTCGGGGTCGATTATCTTAAAACACACGACGACGAGCGCTTTATGCTGAAAGTGACGCTTTCGGGCCTCGCGATGTTCGGAATATGATAATATAAATAAAACAACATCTTATGCTGTTTATACGGAGCTTAATGCCGGCAGGGGCATGCCGGGGATCAAAAGGTAAGGCGATGCCGAATATTTTTCTTGACAAACCGGCGGTAATTTCATAGCTTGCGCCTTTAAATTTTTAAAATGTGGCGGGTTGATTATGAAAACATTTTCTGCGAAGGCAAGTGAGACAAAACAAGACTGGTATGTGGTTGATGCGTCCGACAAAATTCTGGGACGGCTGGCCAGTGAAATAGCCCTGCGCCTTCGGGGCAAACACAAAGCGATTTATACACCTCATGTGGATACCGGTGATTTTATTGTGGTTGTAAATGCTGAAAAGGTTAAGTTAACGGGCAAAAAGCTGACGGATAAGATCTATTATTCCTACTCCGGTTATCCGGGGGGATTAAGAGAAACGGCTGCCGGGAAGATGCTGGCGGAGAAACCGGAAAACCTCATCAAGATTGCGGTCGCCGGGATGATGCCCAAGAATAATCTGGGCCGCCATATGCTGAAAAAGCTTAAGATCTACAGTGGCAATGCGCATCCGCATGAAGCCCAGTGTCCTCAGACCCTGGCGGTTTAATATCAAAGAGTGATTATTATTTAATTTGGGAGACATCATGACAGTACAACGTTTTTATGCAACCGGTAAGAGAAAGAGCGCTATCGCCCGTGTGTATATGAAATCAGGCAGCGGCAACAT
>CAZGDK010000083.1:0-13559 GCA_964525155.1 uncultured Smithella sp.
ACAGGTCCATATTGCCCGACCGGTCGCTGGCAAAAAAAAAGAAATACTCCGTTCCTCCCAGAAACGAAGTGAAGGGGCCAAATTCATTGTGTTCTGTATTGGCATAACTAGTCAGAAAGAGGAAGGGGTACACTCGTTCCACTGCTCCCAGGCTAATGGTTCCGTCGTATTGATTAAAGGATGCATAGAGCTCATAATCAATAAGATCGAATTTCCCGCCAGCGGTTGACCGGTTGCTTGAAAAGACCAATGGTAGGGAAACCGTAATGATTGGAGGGCCGGCAGAGTTGTAATCATCATAAGCGCTGTTAACGAACAACAGGTTCTCAGTTGAGTCATTAAACCGGCCTGATGGATAATTGATCTCATACTTCGGACCACAGCTCCCCAGGAAGGTCAGGACCCCCAGAGAGCAAATAACCAAAAGGCGGACGATTGGTTTCATTCGTAAGGGAATTAGTGGTACAAAGTTATGATTCCACTCCTAAAAAAAAGAAGGGTAAGCTACTTATATCGCACCGCTTCAACCGCGTACCCTTGCTACCTTCCGGTCCTGGGGGAGTTCGGCGGGAGCTGGCCGTATAAGACTTACCCGTTTGCAAAGATAAGAAATGTTTTTCAGATGATAAGTTTTCCCGCTATCTTTGGCCAAATGTGAGTTTTCAAGACCAATGGATAATCAGGAAAAACACCCCTTGCTTAAAGCAGCTATGAAGTATGGTTTGCTTATTGCAGCTGCTTTGATTTTGCTAAATCTGCTAATTTTGATTTTGAGGGTTGAAAAGTCCTTTGTCACGAATCTGCTAGGATGGGCAGTGACATTCACTGCCTTGTTTTTTAGTTTACGGCAGTGGCGGGATCGATACATGGGCGGCTATGTTCGTTATGGCCAATCCTTTAAGGCGGGTTTCCTGTTTATGTTTTTCTCTTCGATTGTGGTGGCCTTTTTTATGGCCATCTATTATACAGGGATAGATCCCGATGCGATTGATCAACAGATCGGTATGATGGAAGAACAGCTCTATCAGCAAGGATTTGGCGAATCGCAAATGTCGGCTTTTACGGATCTAATGATTAGGATGAAATCACCAGGTTTTCAATTCTTTACAGGGATTCTGAGCGGAGCTATTTCCGGAGCAATCTGGTCATTGATTGTCTCCCTGTTTGTTAAAAAAGAGGATGATCCTTTTCAGGATGCCATGAAAGAGGTTGAATAGAGATGAACAAGATGGATTTATCTGTCGTTGTGCCGGTCTTTAACGAGTCAGAATCGTTACCGGAGCTCCTCGCTTGGATCAAGCGCGTTGCCAAGGGCATGAGTATTACTTATGAAGTGATCCTGGTGGATGATGGCAGCCGCGATGGCTCTTGGGAGGTGATTCGCACCCTGGCTGCCGCGAATCCTGAGTTGCGCGGAATCCGCTTCCAACATAATTATGGAAAGGCTGCTGCTCTGCAATCGGGGTTTACTGCCGCTCGGGGCAAGGTTGTGATTACCATGGACGCTGATCTCCAAGATAGCCCGGATGAGATCCCTGAGCTTTACCGGATGATCACCCAGAACCAGTATGATCTGGTGTCGGGGTGGAAGAAGAAAAGGAAAGACCCAATCTCTAAAAGATGGCCCTCTAAGTTTTTCAATTTTGTTGCCCGCCTGAATAGCGGAATACGGATTCATGATTTTAACTGTGGCTTGAAAGCTTATGATAGTCAGGTTGTTAAGAGTATTGAGGTGTTTGGTGATATGCATCGATATACCCCAATCTTAGCCAAAAAAGCCGGTTTTACCCGTATTGGTGAAAAAGTGGTGGTGCATCATGAGCGAAAATATGGTAAGACAAAATATGGATGGGAACGCTTGTTTACCGGAGCATTGGATCTGCTTACGGTAAGCTTTATCACGCGCTTTTCTAAAAAGCCAATGCATTTTTTTGGTACCCTGGGTATGCTGATGATGCTCTTCGGAGCGCTAGTAGCCGCCTGGATTATCGGGGTTAAGGTTCATGCGGTGATTAATCACCTTCCTTGGAGAGAAGCCACCGATCAGCCCCTCTTTTACTTGGCCCTCGTTGCTGTTATCATCGGGGTACAACTTTTTCTGGCCGGATTTCTGGCAGAACTGGTATCAAGGTCATCGGCTGATCGAAATAAATACTTGATTGCCGAGGAGTTATGAAGTCTCTGATCCGTTTTTTGCTTCACGCACTTCCCCGGCCCTTTCTAATCCGGCTGAGTTACCCGTTCATGGCCATCATGCGTCCGTTCCTGCGAGGCGATAAGGTTATGTGCCCAGTCTGCTCCAAGACGTTCAGCAGATTTCTCTCTTACGGAGTCATTCCCCGGCCTAACGTCCTCTGCCCGTCCTGCTTGTCGCTAGAGCGACATCGCCTGATATGGCTTTACTTGGTGCGAGTCCCGGGCATCCTCACCTATCCCGTGAAAATGCTCCATGTGGCACCTGAACAGTGTTTTTACGGAAGATTCAGGAAAATGCCTCATATTGATTATGTTACAGCAGATCTAGAGTCCCCTTTAGCCGATTATCATTTTGACCTGCATAGTATTCCTTTTGATTCAGGTACGTACGATCTCATTCTTTGTAACCATGTACTGGAACATGTGGAGAATGACCGCCAAGTGATGAGAGAGATCATCCGGGTGTTAAAACCGGGCGGCTTAGCAATAATGCAGGTTCCACAGGACCCTACACTGGAAGCCACGTATGAAGACCCAACAATCAAAGATCCCCGGGAACGCGAAAAACATTTCGGACAGAAGGATCACCTCCGGCTGTACGGGAAAGATTATCCGGTTCGCTTGAGACAGGCTGGATTCAACGTGGTAGAATGGAGCGTAGCCGACCATTTTCAGCCTGAAGAGATCGAACGATTCCGCCTTGCCCCGGGAGAGATCCTTTACTTAGCTTTTAAACCACAATGACACGTCAGTACTCGTTCATTGTTCCTGTCTATAACCGTCCCGGTGAAATGACCGAACTGCTGGCCAGTCTGGCTAACCAAACCTGCCGGGCGTTCGAAGTAGTCATCGTGGAAGACGGCTCATCGATAAAATCAGACCAGGTCGTGGCTACCTATGCTGATCAAATGCCCATCCGGTATTTCGACCAGCCAAAATCCGGCCCTTCCATAGCTCGCAATTTCGGTATGGAGCAAGCGATAGGTGATTATTTGATCTTTGTCGATAGTGATTGCATCCTGCCGCCGGATTACCTAATGAAGGTGGATGGCTTCCTAGAAAAGCATCCGGTGGATTTCTTTGGTGGGCCCGATCGTGCCGCCGGGAATTTTAACCGGGTTCAGAAGGCCATATCTTACGCGATGACCTCTTTTCTGACTACTGGGGGAATCCGTGGAGGGCGCAGGCAGGTTTCCAAATTTCACCCTCGGAGTTTTAATATGGGCATCTCCCGTCAGGCTTGGATTGCTACCGGGGGATACCCAGTCACGCGAATGCACCCTGGCGAGGATATGGTTTTTAGTATCGAATTGATCAAGGCTGGCTTTACAACTGCCCTCATACCAGAGGCGTTTGTTTATCATAAGCGGCGAACCAGCCTGAATCAGTTTTATCGTCAGGTCCATGGCTTTGGAAAAACCAGGGTGATCATCTCTAAAGTGTATCCGGATACCTTCAAACTCTTTTTTCTGTTACCCACGCTTTTCGTTTATGGGAACGGCCTGCTGGTTGCCCTCGCCATTCTGTTGGCTATACTCATGCATTCCGCCTGGCCACTTCTGTTGGCTGCCCCATTACTGCTTTGGCTTTTACTGGTTTATATTGATGCTACCATTCGAACCGGATCGCCGCTAACCGCATTTAAAGCGCTGCTTGCCTCGATGATACAAATGGCTGGGTATGGTACTGGCTTTCTGGGAGCCTGGTTCAAGGCATGTGTCAGAAAAGTAGATGAGTATGAGGTCTTTGGCAAAGGCTTCTATCCCGATCGCAAGCCCATTACGAGGTGATAAAATTCTCAATTTCAGTGATCTGATTAGGATTGAAGGGGTGGATTCTACCTTCGTACCTCTTGTTCCAAGTGATCTGCCGTTTTGCATACCGGCGAGTGTTACGCTTAATTAACCTGTTGGCTTCTTCCAGATTATACTCTCCATCAAAATGGCGAAAAAGCTCCTGGTAACCTACCGTATTTAATGCTGGTCGATTCCGATAAGGGAGTAGTCGTCGGGCTTCTTCTACCAATCCATCTGAAAACATCTGATCAACTCGCTGATCGATTCTCTGATATAACTCGAGGCGAGGCCGCACTAGTCCTATCATGATGATATCAAATTCACGGTTGACACGTTTCCCAGTACGAAAAGATGAGAAAGGCTTACCAGTTGTCAGGCAGACTTCTAAGGCTCTTATGACCCTGGCAGGGTTTTTTCGATCTACCTGCTCGCAAAATTCTGGGTCTAATTCGTGTAACTGAGTGATTAACTTATCAAGGCCTTCGGATACTTGTCGTGATTTCAGTTCCGCACGAATCGCTGGATCCGGGTCTGGAATATTGTCCACCCCATGGATGAGAGCATCTTGATAGAGTCCTGATCCACCTGACAGGATAACGGTAGGATGCTTCGGGAAAAGAGTGTCGAGCAGGCTGATCGCTTCTTTTTCGTAACGGAAAATTGAATAATCATCTGTAACCGATAGATTTCCAATGAAGTAGTGTTTTGTTTCAGCCAGTTCCGAAGAAGTTGGGACAGCTGTGCCAATTGACATTTCTTGATACATCTGCCTGGAATCACACGAGAGGATCACGGTTTTCAAAGTCCGGGCAAGGTGAAGGCTGACGGCGGTTTTTCCAACTCCTGTGGGCCCGGTAATAACGATCAGTTGTGGCATGTGAAGGTCAGGTCAGGATAATGAAATTAGAAATTCCAGAGTATCTACTCCATCGGCATAATCCCACAGGGCTGGTTGTTGCACTGATCCAAAAAGAACCGGTTTAAAAGAAGTCGGAGCATGTCCGACTACGCACTGAATCTCATCAATATTGTCAGACAGCCAATAATTGAGTTCGTTTAGACTATTGTAATACAATGCATTAATCGTAGCGATCGGTGAGTTTAGGAACGGATTATCGACAAGCAGAATAGCACCTGCATCGATAAACGGAATTTTGAGGAGTTGAAGTCGGGCTTTCTGGTATCTAAGGTTGTCTTGCAGGGGAGGTATTATTTCAAAATCGGTATAATTCCGAATAGTTTTGATCAGTTTGGAGCTATCGTAACCGCTGGGCATAAGTATAGAAGAGACGCTTCTACATCCCAGCCCGTAATAGTGAAGGATATCGCCTGCTAGTCCACTTAGTTCTTCGGGGGATTCAGTTCCGTCAAGAACGGCAGGTGTTATGCGTGTTTTGCGGATGATAGCTGGCAGGTGTCCGTAATTTTGCAGGTGGTATCGTGCGGTGTTACTGCTGCCCGATGCGATAAGGGCAGCAGGGTTGGATGGAGTAGTTACTTCAAAACCTATATGATTTTGGAATTCTGATTCCAACTCGATGAGTTTGGAAGCGAGGTAGGGTAGGAGAAGGTTATCTCGGGAGGAGAGTTGGCCGGTAAACCGAAACCCTGCGATCAGGACACAGAGAAAGTCGTGAAACCCTGCCAATGGGATATTCCCAGCAGCGATAACCAGAATTTCGGTTTTGAAATGACTGGTAATTAGCTGGTAAGGTGCGATCCATTTTTGAAGGGTAGATTCCTGGAGCAGGTTAGCCCAGTTTTGATAGGCTCGGTTGACTTCTCTGGGGGTAAAGAACGGGTTTTTGGAAAGTTGTTTTTGGAGCAACTCATCGGGTAAGGGGTTTTCCCGCATGAATTCTCCCAGTTTGATGAAGGCGTTTATTCTCCGTTGGAGGTTCATCAGAAAATAGAAAGACCTGACAGGTTTATCTTAACCTGTCAGGTCTTTCCCATTGGGTATTATTAAAAGAGTTTGTAAATCAGATCAACAACGCGGCAGCTATAGCCCCATTCGTTGTCGTACCATGAGAACACCTTGACCGTTTTCCCGCTGACCATGGTGCTAAGGGCGTCGAAGATTGAGCTATGGGTGTTATGGATAATGTCGACCGAAACGATTGGGTCTTCGGTATATTCCAGGATACCCTTCATTGGGCCTTCAGCGGCCTCTTTCATAGCGGCGTTGATTTCGGCGACTGTGGCTTCGACTTTCAGGTTAGCGACCAAGTCGACAAGGGAACCGGTTGGGGTTGGGACGCGTACAGCACACCCGTCCAGTTTGCCTTTCAGCGCGGGAATCACTTTCCCGACGGCTTTAGCGGCACCGGTGGTTGTCGGGATTTGAGAGACAGCGCATGAGCGTGCTCTGCGGAGGTCTTTGTGTGGCCCGTCGAGAATCAGCTGGTCGTTGGTATAGGAGTGGATGGTAGTCATGAACCCATTTTCGATGCCGAACTTGTCGTTCAGTACTTTAGCGATAGGTGCGAGGCAGTTGGTGGTGCAGCTAGCATTGGAAACGCACACGTCGGTTGGGCGGAGGGCTTCTTCGTTCACTCCAAGGACAATCATATTGTCTATTTCATCTTTAGCGGGAACGGTGAGGAGGACTTTTCTCGCGCCATTTTTGAGGTGATCGCCATAGCCACCTTTTTCGCTCTCTCTTTTAGTGAAAACACCGGTTGATTCAATAACCACGTCAGGAGTTTCCGCCCATTTGATATTGATAGGATTTCTTTCAGCGGTTACCGAGATTTTTTTCCCGTTGACAATGATTCCTTCTTGGTCGTAGCTAACCTTTCCATTAAATTTACCCTGGGTGGAGTCATATTTTAGAAGGTGGGCTAGCGTTTTAGTATCGGTGAGGTCGTTGATTCCAACAACTAAAAGGTCCGCTCTTTCGAGGATCAGTTTAAAAACGTTACGGCCGATCCGGCCGAATCCGTTAATTCCAACTTTAATTTGAGCCATAATTCTTCACTTATTGATTAAACGTCATTAATTCTAAATTGCGCACAAAAATAATCAAATCAGTTGGTTTTATCAAGGAGTGATGGGCATGTATGGAGGTCTGAGCAAAAAAAAACCCGAAGGGACTCTTCGGGTTTTTTATTCATTGAATCAGGGTTACCTGACCACAAATTTTGAAGTTGTCTGTTGATTTCCTGCGTTCATCCGGATTAGGAAAGTACCTGAGCCGAGGTCAGAAGAATCGAATGACATTTCGTTTGATCCGGCCGGTTGATTTCCGAGGTTGATATTTTTCACCAGTTGTCCTTGCAGGTTATAGACCTGGAATAGAACGGGTGAATCATTTTCAATGGAGTAGCGGATAGTTGCCACATCGCTAACTGGATTCGGTGTGATATTCACCTCGATGTTACTGGCCACGATTGGGTTCGTAAAGGTTGAACCGCCCTTGCTTTCGAAGGTGTTTGATGTGTAGAGGCCACGTCCAAAGGTAGCGGCATAAATCACTCCATGGTTAGTAATACCCAGTTCTGGGTTGTTAGCGAACTTCTGCTGTCTGATCTCGTACACCGGAAGAATTTCCATGCCGTTATTATTTTCGCTGGCCCAAGTTGGGGTGGGTGCGAAAATATTCGCAGTTGAATAGACTCCATATTCGGTACCAACGATAACTTCACTACTGTTTCTCCAGTTGAATAGTGAGGTATAAACTGGAGCCTGGGGCAGGTTGCCTTGTACCGGGACGAAGCTGTTCACCGAATCAGCGGCTGTTAAGGCATTGCGACACAGGTATATGTAGTTGTCATTACCGTAGTTGCCGCATGTAACCAAAACATTATTAGCATTATTATGGTCGATGGCGATGCTGGTGACTACCTGATCGAAGGCACCGATCAGTGCTGTTTCTACGACAGCGGTTGGCAGACCGGTTGCAGGATCCCATGCGTCGGTGTCCATTGTACGGCGGTCGCGACCATTTTCCAGGTTTGTCACGCGGTACATATAGTACAGACTATCGGAGTTATCCCAGAGGGCTGCAAATAGGTTTTTCCCATCAGCGGAGAATTCAACCTTCACGAGCTGATCTTGTTCCTGAAGACGATCGCGTTTGATGACGGTATGGAATTGGTTGGTATATTCATCTCTACCGTTCAGCGGGTGGCGGTTTACTTTAGCGGAGGCTTTACCCTGTTTACCAACTACTAGCATAGCCTGGTAGGTATCCTGAACTTTCAGGGTATCGCCGGCAGTCAGGTCGGCTTCGAGGACGCGGCGGATCGGAAGTTTGCGGATCATACTCTGTGCAACGATTGTTTCCCCAGCGCTGTAATCACGGTCGGCAACAAAATTAACGGTATCCCAAGATAGAGGATCGTAAAGGGTTTCGTGCAGAGCGATTGGTGACAGCCAGGCACCACCGTTTGCGTAGGTATAGTAGTTCTGGTAGGTCGACTGGTTTTCGATCAGCAGCCGGCGATGAACGGTTCCGCCCGGAGTAGTGTAGAATTTGAAATCCGGATCGAGCATGGAGATGTCAGCTTCGCCTCCATGCCTAAAACTCATAAACGCGGAGAAGAGGGCACCGCCCCACCAGGTTGCATATTTCGGATCGTTTCCTTGGAAGTCCATGTAGAGGATACCGTTATCCATCGACCCTCCCAAGACTTCTCCTGATGGTGAGTAAGCTACTGAGAAGAACTGGGTAACATTATAGTTACGGTTAATGGTTCTCCAGGTAGTGCCGCGGTTATCGCTAACTGCTACTCCACCGCTAGTTCCTACAAAAACGCTATTTGGATTTGCCGGATTAAACAGGATAATATGTTGATCGCGGTGAACATAGAATCCGCGGTTTGGTAAACTGGTTGGTTCATCAATGGTTACTTGCTCCCAGTTTGTGGCATAGGACCAGCTGTAAAGATCTTTACCACCAATCATGATGAATTCAGGGTTGGCTGGGTCAACAGCGATAGCCAGAGCATAGTTTCCTTCTGTTCCCAGTGGGTTGAAATAATTGGATCCACCTGGTCCGATAACTGACCAAGTCAAGCCTTTATCCTTTGACTGGTAAATATTGCTTAGTGGATAATCTGTGCCCGAGATTCCGGCTGCGATGCAGTAAACAAAATTCGGATCACTTGGAGCGAAGGCGAACATCATCCTGGAGACGTTAGCGTCGAGAATCAAGTTTTCTTCCAAACCGGTGGCTGAAGAAATTTTGGTGAAAGTCCCTGGAGCGCCATTTTCTGAGCGGTAGGCCATTTGTCCAACGCATGCGATCACGGTGCCATCGGATGCAACTTTTACGTCATATGCCGGTAAGGTGATATCAGCGATTGGATTGACCCAACTTTGACCACCGTCAGTTGACAGGCGCAGCCCTTTTACAGTAGCTACAAAGATTTTGTTGGCGTCAACTGGATCAGCTGCCATGGCATAAACCAGGATGAAGGTTTCCTGTGCAGTCGGCTCATCCCAGGTTGAGGTAAGACGGTTGAACGTGAGGCCCCGATCGGTAGATTTCCAGATACCTTGACCAAGGATTCCCTGGTGGCTGTTTTGCGGGTTGCCATCGGTTACTGCAGCACCTTCACCGGTTCCGAAGTAAATGTCTCCGTTAGCTGCCTGGCAAATGGAAGAGACGGCCAGATTTTCAAATAGCTGGCCAGATCCTGTGGTTGTTTTTTGCCAGGAGGAACCAGCGCTGGTCGACCTCCAGAGGCCGCCACTGACGCTACCAGCTAAAACAACATCCGGATTGTCCTTGTCAAGCAGGATGGCTCTTGTACGGCCGCCGATATTGTTTGGCCCGAGCTCATTCCACATCATGTTCAGGGAGTTGCCGGCTTTTCTGTGCAGGGCCCTAACCTGTTCCTGGGCACGGATGATGTCAGCTACATCAATAGTGCCCGTGTATTGGTTGACACGGCGGGCTGAAACATAATTGGCAGCATTCTGTGGATCTAAATCCCTGACAGATTGCCTACCATCGGCCTTGGGCTTGATTTTTCCCTCAGGCCGGACCTGGCCGAAAGCCATGGTTCCAACGGCAAAAACAAGAGCAACTGCTAAGAGTAAATGTTTGTTTTTCCTAATCTTTAAATTTCAAAAAATAGCGTAGGTCTCCCAACGGATATAGGGTCTAAAAATACAAAAAAAATGAATAAACAAAAATTTGCCTGTATTTTTTAGACCTTAGTATTGACGGGCTATTCAGCCTTTCGTGGCCACTTCTTCTCACCAGCAAGCCGGGCGTCCAGTACCTTGCCGAAACGGTAGGATACAAACAGGGAAACAAACAGCTGACGGTTATCTTCGGTAGCTAAAATCTCTAGCTTCCGTAGAAAGCCCTCTAGCTGCACCCCACCTTCTAGTGCGTTAAGGTCTTCATCGTCAATGCCATACTCAAAACATAAACCTGCCCGGGCAAAGATGCCAGGGAGAACCCGGGTTTCACCTAACCCCACGTAAAATGGCTCCCTGTCGTAAATATCATAGATGCTTTGCATATAGTCTGCATCAAACAGAGACCTTTCGTACGTGACATATCCGGTGTAAGAATTAAATCCGGTAATCTTTTTGTAATAAATTGGTTTTAAGGCAGATAGTGAAAATCCGCCCGTCATGAAGTACCGGATAGAAATCCCTCCCACATCATATTTACTGAATAGTTCTTTCTGATAGCCTGCTCCGGCTCGAAGGAGAATAACATCATTGATCTTGCCGAAAACAAACGAACGCCCCCAGCCACCAATATAATAACTCTGGCTTTTGATCTCCTTTGGGTGCTGAATGGTTCCCACATCGATATCAATAATGTAGCTGCTAAACGCATCGATTCTGCTGGCGTACCTGAAATTAGCTGCCCAGCCATTGGAATGTAGCGTCCCGGCATAGCTTCTTTCATTGCGAAAAAAGATTCGCTCCTCTGTGGGGATCTCATATTGGGCTGATACCTGATAGATATTTCCACCCAAGATGATCAGGATCAGTAGGATACGAGTGTTAATCAGTTTGTGAGTCAGGTTGATCCGCATAGATTGCTTTGTCGGTTATCTGTTTATTGGTTTGGGGATTGCCGGACTGAATTGATCATTTGCAAACCGACCAGCCTGTCGAATCGTTCCCGAACATCCCGGTAATAGACAAATATATAATAGTCATTTTCCGTTTCGTAGTGGGATCCGTCAACCGTATAGAGAACAGGCGATTCAGTTCCCTCTGGCACAAAGGCATATTGATAATCGTAAAAGCCCTGCTTTAGTAACATGGTGGTCTGATAGGCTTCTTCTGTTTCATTCCAGGCTAGCCGGGCTTCCGGCCGGATCCCAAAGCCAGTCAGGCCCCCAAAGAGGTAGATCTCCCCACCATCAAAAGGCTCCGGCAGGCTGAGGCTGAAGTAGACCTGGACGTAATCAGCTTCGGTACGATTATCAAAGGCATCATCCCAACGGATAAAAAAGCGTCCGTTAAGGTCTTCGTAGTAGTCATAATCTTGAGAACTTCTATCTCGATCGGAATGAAGAAATACATGGCGCAGTGGCCGGATAAAGCGAATCTCCCGGATCCTTTCAGAATTGTATTTCAGGTTTTTGGTATCAAAGTATCTGAACTCTGAACCTCCCGGAAACAGATTGATGTCATCATATTCATAAATCAGTCTGTCTGGCTGTATGTAGTTGGGTTTCATTTCGGTTATGGCAGTCAGGAAGTTCAGGTTCTGGCAAACCGTCACACTGATATTGCGCATGGGATCATCCAGCGGGAGATTTTCGTAGAAGATGGTGAAGTCAACTTCCTGTGCGGTATTGAATCTGTTGAGGTTATCTGTTCGATGTGCGGTAGCCTGAATTGTTACTTTGGGTTCGACAATAAAAAAGCGCTTTGTCAGAACGGGTAATGTCTTGTCATAGTTACGGTAAACATAAAGGATATAATTTCCTGGAAGAGTTGGACGGAGGTCGCTGTTGGGTATTTCCAGGATGTAATGTATATAGGGTTGGAGGGTGTTCCTGGAGTAACGGAAATCGCGAATTTCTGATTCAGGAATGCCATTAAGATACCGAGTGGCCGGAACATCTGAAGGCTTCCAGTCGGCCGAGCAATGGATAAAGGTATAGGAATAGACTGCTGGGTTTTCTTCGAGCCCGTCGAATTCCAGGAAGAGGCGGGTCGTATCTTGCAGGTTGCGGATTGGGGCAGACAGGTGCCATCCGGCGCGGTAAAGTTCGACCGTTTTTATCCGGTCGTCATAAACTTGATCCGCAAAAATTATATTTTCGTATTCATCGGGTTGGGTCCATCCTGTTGTTTTAGAACAAGGGATTTCACCCCTGGAGGGATTCCCCGGAATGGCCAATAGAAGAGATAAAAGACAATAAAGTAACCTCATAAGCTAGTAAGCGAAAGCAAAATGGATATTTTTGTATCAATTTCAAAAAACATACCAATGCCATGTCAAAGGTAATTAAAATCAAAAGAGGATTGGATATCCGGCTGAAAGGGTCTGCAGAGAAGGTTTTCCGGGCGACACACCTGCCGGACCGCTTTGCCGTTAAGCCTCCAGATTTCAAGGGGATTACCCCGAAGGTTTTGGTCAAGCCAGGCCAGGAAGTCAAGGCGGGAGAACCGATTCTGCTTGATAAGGTACATCCTGGAATTATCTGGGTTTCACCGGTTGCGGGGATTGTGGATTCGGTTAACCGTGGTGAACGTAGGAAGTTGCTGGATGTTGTGATCCAAAGAACCGGGTCGGATGATTTTGTGTCATTTGAGACGGGTGATGTGGCAACTATGGATGAAGCCCGGGTGCGGGAACTGATCATGCTTTCAGGTCTCTGGCCTGCGATTGTAGAAAGGCCTTATGGGGTTTTGGCCAATCCTACAGTGACACCCAGGGATATTTTTATTTCCGGATTTGATACGGCACCCTTGGCTACTGATATCGATTTCCTGCTGCAAGGTCAGAAAAAAGGATTCATGACTGGCGTGGAAGCTTTGAAAAAACTGACATCAGGGAGGGTTTATATCAGTTTGCCTGAGGGTTACGATGATGAGGGCCTTCTCCAAGGAGTATCAGGTGTTGAGTATAACTATTTTCGTGGACCGCACCCTGCCGGCTTAGTGGGTGTTCAGATTCACCATCTGGCTCCGATCAATAAGGGTGAGGTGTTCTGGACCATTTCGCCGCAACATGTTGCCAGAATTGGGAACACTCTTTTGCAGGGCCGTGCGGATACACGCTGGGTCGTTGCCCTGACTGGTGCCGGACTGAAAGAAACTGTGTATTACCAGACAATTATGGGTGCGAATATTGATGGGTTGGTTGAGAATAACCGTGCAGATCAGGAGATAGAAAATCGCGTGATCAGCGGCAATGTCCTGTCGGGCACGAAAATCAACCCAGAAAATTTTATCGGATATTTTGATTCTCACCTCTCTGTCATTCCGGAAGGAAATCAATATGAGATTTTTGGCTGGGCGCTTCCTGGCTATAAAAAATTTACCAATTCCAGAGCTTTCCTGAGTGCTCTGAACCAAAATCGTGAATGGAACCTGGATACCAACCTGAAGGGCGGTCAACGGGCGTTTGTAGTA
>CAZGDK010000084.1:0-13434 GCA_964525155.1 uncultured Smithella sp.
CTAAATAACGACGTCTTATCTACAATTATTGTAGATTCTTAATGGTTCCCACATCAATCTCGAATTTTTTAATGCGATGCCATAAACTTCTTTGATTAATTCCCAAGAGATTTGCAGCTTTTACCTGGACTCCACCTGATTCTTTCAGAGCGTTGATGATGATCTCTTTTTCTAGTAGCTTCATTCGCTCATCCAATGGAACATCATTTTTCAATGAACTATAAATTTTGTCGTTTCCCTGACGAATATTCTCCGGTAAATGATGAACATCTATAACGCCGTCTTCCGACATAATAGAAGCCCGTTCAATAATATTTTTTAATTCACGAATATTTCCAGACCAACTATAGCCGATTAATACCTGCAAGGCCCCAGCGGATAGCTTTGCCGGTTTAGCCGAATTTGCCAGAAAATAACTGGCCAAAAGCGATATGTCTTCACGTCTTTCTCGAAGAGGCGGCAGGATAATCGAAAAAACATTCAGCCGGAAATAGAGATCTTCCCGAAATTTCCCTTCTTTTATCATTTGCAGCAGATTTTTATTCGTGGCGGCAATAAACCGGACATCAACTTTAACAGGTGTTGTCCCCCCGACACGTTCAAATTCTTTTTCCTGTAAAGCCCGCAAGAGTTTGGCCTGTGTGGCCATTGGCATGTCGCCTATTTCATCTAAAAAAACCGTTCCACCGTCCGCCATTTCAAATTTCCCTTTTTTTTGCGCCGTTGCCCCGGTAAACGCCCCTTTTTCATGGCCAAATAATTCGCTTTCCAGCAATCCTTCCGGAATCGCGACACAGTTGATGGCTATAAACGGTTTGCCTTTTCTTAAACTGTGTTCATAAATGCTCGATGCAATCATTTCTTTTCCTGTTCCGCTTTCACCGGTTATCAAAACAGTGGAATCCGTGGGGGCAACTTTAACGATTTGCGTAAAAATATTGCGCATGGCCGTGCTTGAACCAATAATATGAGGAAAGAGTTCCTTGGCCTCAACATTGCTTAATATATTTGCCACATTATCGAAAACTTTATTGATCTGGCTCAGGTCGTTTGTGATATCATCGGTTTTTTCCGTTTTGGCCGTGGAGAATATAGGCATTTTCTTCGTTTTTTCCACAAATTCGACAAGGGGCTTGAGCAATAATCGCAAAATGAGAAAACTGATCAGAAAAGAAATGCCGCCGATTAATACGGACAATGTAAAAATATTGATGAATGATCGTTCAGGTATTGCAGCAACCTGGTAGGTCACAATCACGCCCAGTATTGTTAAGCCTGTATAGATGACGGGGATCAAAATATATAAATTAACATAAAAATTCTTTTTCTTCATAATCCTCTAGTGCCTTGTAACCATTTTTGTCATATCCCACATGGGCAGGAAGATGGCCAACGCAAAAAACCCTACAACGGCTGCAAGGGCGACAATTAAAATAGGCCCGATCGCGTCGGACAGCGCTTTGACGGCATATTCCACTTCATCATCATAATGCTTTGATATCTCCCTAAGCATTTCATCAATGTTTCCGGATTCTTCCCCGATGGCGATCATATCTACCACCATCGGCGTAAAATATTTTGCAGTTTTAAGCGGTACGGCTATTCCCGCGCCTTCCTGAATTTTATCCCGGACATGATCAAATGACTTGGCGATGGCGGCGTTTCCGATGGTATCGGTCAAAATGGACAAAGATTGCATGACGGGAACACCGCTTGTTTGCAGTATGGCAAAAATGCTGGCAAATCTTGACATGGCCGCCTTTTGAAAAAGAGGCCCCAGGATGGGTATCGCCAGAAAAAAGCTGTCTCGCACCAATTTACCGTTGTCCGTTTTAAAATATTGAAACATCACAAAAACAATGGCCACCACCGATCCAATCACCAGATACCAGTAATTTTTCAGGATACTGTACATAAGCATCGCAATTTTCGTCGGCATGGGCAATTGCAGGCCCGCCTTGCTGAAGAGACTGACAAATTGAGGAATAACGAGGGTCAGAAGAACCACAAAAGCAATGCCGAGAGCGATAACAACGATTAAAGGATACTGCAAAGCGGCACGGATATCGGATTTAATTTTTGCTTCGTGTTCGATGATGTAGATCAACCGATCCAGAACGCTAGAGACATTTCCGCTGACTTCTCCCGCCCGAAGCATGCTGCAATACAGGGGTGAAAATATCTTTGGATATTTTTCAAAAGAATCCGATATGGTCGCCCCCTGACGAATATCAACAATGATGCCTGAAATGGCTTCACGGAGCACTTTGCTTTCCGTCTGGGCCTCCAAGACCTGCATGATTCTCAATATCGGAACACCGGCGTTGAGCATGGAACGAAATTGTTTGGTAAATAAAATGAGATCGCTTGTTTTCACGCCACCCGTCAATGCTTTGATTCGCACCGCAAGACTGTCGCGATTTTCCACTTTTGCTTGCCTGACCTCGGATGGAGTGAGACCACGCGCAAGCAAAATGGCGTTGGCGTTTTGAATGGATTCCGCCTCGAGTGTACCCGAAAGCGGATTTCCCGTTTCATTTAGAGCTTTATAAAAGTAGGTTGCCATTGTTATTTTTTCCCGTTTACGTCATGACCGCCGACAACGCTTCTTCCAGCGTTGTTATCCCTTTCATGACTTTACTGGCCGCGTCTTTTTGAAGCGTCCGCAGATTCCCCGAGTCGATGGCGGCGCGGGTAATTTCCTGGCTTGATCGTTTTTTCAAAATCATGTCTTGAATCACTTCATCATTAACCAGGACTTCAAAAAGCCCGGTTCGTCCCTTATATCCTGTATTTTTGCATTGGTAGCAGCCTTTCCCTCTCTGGAAGACCGCACTTTTCGCCTCCTCCGGGGTGATGCCCAATGCCGCATATATTTTTTCCGTCGGTTGATACTGTTCCCGGCAATAAGGGCATACCGTTCTCACCAGCCTTTGCGCAAAGGATACAAGCAAAACCGACGAGACCAGAAAAGGTTCAATGCCCATGTCGATGAAGCGGGCAATCGCGCCCGCCGCGTCATTTGTGTGGACGGTGCTTAAGACGCGATGGCCGGTTTGGGCGGCCTGAACGGAAATAGCTGCGGTTTCACCGTCGCGGATTTCACCCACCATAATCACGTCCGGGTCCTGACGTAAAATTGAACGCAAACCGCTAGCAAAGGTCATTCCAGCCTTGCGATTCAGCTGAATCTGCCGGATGTTGTTGATACGGTATTCGACGGGATCTTCCAGGGTCATGATATTGATTTCCGGTTTATTGATCGCGTTCAGAATAGCGTATAAGCTGGTGCTCTTTCCACTGCCGGTAGGCCCCGTGCTTAATATCATTCCGTAAGGTTTGTTGCAGACGCTTTCAATTTTTTCCATGTCCTGCGGAATCATCCCGAGCCGGTCAAGCGAATAAACGCCGCCGCTTGTATCCAGAAGCCTCAAGACCATATTTTCGCCATAAATGGTCGGAATGGAGGATACGCGAACATTGATTTCTTTTTTATCAAGTTTGAGCGTGAACCGCCCGTCCTGAGGAATGCGGGACACCGTGATGTCCATATTGGCCAGAATTTTCATGCGGGCAATAATGGGCAAAAATAACGATTTGGGCGGAGACGGAACCTCCAGAAGCCTGCCGTCAATCCGGAATCTCAGTTGCACAGAATTTTGCTGCGGGCTGATATGAACATCGCTTGCGCCGTCACGAATCGCCTGAGCAAAAATTGAGTTGGCCAAACGGATGACCGGGGCTTCTCCCGCCAGATCCTGCAACGAGGCAACCTGCACTTCTTCCTTGTCAGGCGCCGCTTCCTCCTGAACTTCGTCCTGGGTTTTGATTTCCATGTTTTCCATGATACTGCCCAGGCCCGACTGCGTCGTATACAGGCTGCTGATGAGCTGATTGAGTTCCCTCTCCGAACAGACCACCGGCTCAACTTCCGCATTGGTCAATACTTCGATATAGTCCATGGCATTGATATCGAGAGGATCAACAATGGCAATGGTCAGCAGTCTGCCTTTTTTTCTAAGGGGAGCCACCTGATATTTCTGCGCAACTTCTATGGGAATGAAGACGGCAAGTTCGACATCCAGCGGATAATTGTCCGGATGATATTTCGTCAGCTTCAATTGCTGACTCAACATGTCGATGATCTGCTGTTCGCTGACAATGCCCTGGCGCGTCAGAAACTGCCCCAATTTCAATCCGGCTTTTTTCTGATCGATCAGAGCCTGTTTTAGACGATCTTCGCTAATCAGGTTTTTTTCAACCAGCATTTCACCTAAACGTTTTTTGACTTTCATCGAACCTCCCTCAGCCGACAGGCGTCAGTTTTTAAAAAACCGGCGGTTATAAACAATTGTGCCTTCCTCCCATTTCGTCAAAACCCGCGCTGAACGTGCAAGATCGTGCGGTAATTGATGAAGGGCTTTATGAGCTTGTTCGGAACTTTGAAAACGCCTGTCCCATACGATGTGAAACTGCTTGCCGGTTTTTTCATTCCACAGGGACACAAATAATAAAGATGGCATATTGCGAGAAGAATTTTTTTCGATAAATGAATGATAAACGGTTGCGAGGTCTTGGCCGCCTTCCAGAGAAACCATGACGGGCGGCTTTTCCTCTACAAAATTACGGCCTGCAGAGATGGCGGGCACATGAATCCATGCACCTTCAACCGTATCGTCCAGATTTTTTATCTGGGGATTGGCCTGGGCAAATTTCTTTTTGATCTCTTCACCGGAATCTCCGTAGATATTTTCAAATACCCGCCAGATGGTCATTCTTTTTTTTAACTTCATTGTTCCCAGAGATTCAGGCATCATTTGATTCTGATAGTGATCCGGATTTTGCCGAGGCTGATGCACTGGGGGTGGCGCGGGAATCGAATCGTTTTTCTTTAAATCTATGCCCGATACAACAAGGTTACGCCCTTCCTGAACAGTCGCCAGAGGATTTTTAAACAGATACCAGGCGCCTGAAAAAGCCAGAACAAAAGCAAGCAACAATCCCAGGGTCGCCATGGACACTCTCCGGAAAACGGGTTCGGCCATTTTTTGAACACAACGCCTGACCAGAAACCAGCCTGCCCTGCTCTTCCCCCTGATGATCATCATCAGGACAATTTGATGACACAGCGAAACGACTTTGCGCGGGTAACCTGCGGTCGCCCAGTATACGGCCAGCAGACCTCCAAAGGTCAGAAGGGAATGATCATCCGGCCTCTGACTGGCCACGGAAATCCGATACTCGATCATCGATTTCATCTGTTTGAACGAAAGCGGTTTCAGATGATAGTAGCAGTTTACGCGGTCCAGCAGATTGGCTCGAGTAGCAAGGCTCTTGCGCAATTCAGGCTGCGCAAAGATAATGATTTGAAGAAGTTTGAAATCGTTTGTTTCGTAATTGAGGAATTCCCGAAGAACCTCCAGGCCCTCATCCGGTATTTTTTGTCCTTCATCGATGATCAAGGCGACAATTCGCTGTTCATCGACGCCCTTTTCAAAAAGAAATTTTTTAATTTTTTCCTTGATGTGCCATTCGTTATCGCCGGTTTCGGACACATTGACGCCAAGCACGCCCGCAACTGTTTTCAAAAATTCCATTTTACTTTCAACGGCCGGATCCAGCAGTAGAAAGGTGTCGATTGCCGTCGCATCGCCGGTCGGCCGGACAGACAGATTCTGGATCAGTTTCCGGCACAGCGTTGTCTTCCCTGTGCCGACGTCTCCGATCACGATGTTGAGCCCCCGCTTTAAACGGACGGAAAGCTCCAGCATCTGCAGGCAGGTGTTGTGCTGCGGCGATGCAAAAAGGAACTCCGGTTCCGGTGAATTGGAAAAAGGTTCCTTCTTAAATTCAAGAAGATTAAAATATTCCATGGACAGACATTACCTATTTTTCGGTTTGCCTGGTTTCATCTTTAGACGGAAGCGCCTGGGATATTTTACTTTCATTGGAAGCAAGTTGCAGGATGTGTGGCGTGATAAATATCAAAACCTCTTCCATCGATTCGCTTTTGCTGTCCGCCTTGAACAGCCAGCCGAGCACCGGTATATTTTTTAGCAATGGCCATCCGGTATTCCCGTCGGCGCGGCGTTGTTTTGTCAAGCCTGAGATAACAATCGTTTCTCCATCCTGTACGATCAGCACCGTTTGGGTTTGCTTCTTGATGATGTAAGGGTTGCCTTCAACATTTCGCAGGGAATCAACTTCATCCTTCTTGACAAGAATATTCATTTTCAAGTTTTTTCCGTCGATAACATGCGGCGTTATTTCAAGACGCAAAACAACGTCTTCAAATCTCACCGTTCGCGTTTCCCGCCCGCTGGAATCCACTTCCCGGGTCACATACGGCACACGCTCTCCGTTTTCCGTAAATGCTTTCTGATTGTCGAGAGTCGTAATCGACGGACTGGAAAGAATATTCAATTGATTATCCTTTTGAAGGGCCTGAAGTTGAACTTCCAAAAGACTGCTGCCTATAACTCCATAGATAAGTCCTAGAGAACCGGCCGCTGCGCTGCTTGAAATATTTGAGATGGGGAAATTACCGGCAAACCCCTGCCCGGAAATACCCTTGCTTCCTAATGTCGGGGCATAACTGCCTGCCAAGGGATCTGCTGTGGTGCTGCCCGTGTTTCCCCCGGGCGTAATGTAAATATTTTTATTGCCTAGGTTTCCTTTATACAATCCACCCCACATGACCCCCAAATCCCGCGCTACATTTTTTGTGGTCTCGACAATATTAGCTTTTATTAATACCTGTGTTGTCGGCCTGTCTATTTTTTCAATAATGGGAATCATCCTGGACAGATCCTGAGAGTTCGCGGAGATGACAATGGAATGACTGTGTTCGTCAAGTTTAACGGAACCCCGCGGTTTTCCGTCTTTATCCTTGGTTAAAAACTCCTGAAGTGTTTTAACAAGCTTTTCAGGATCAGCATAATCTACTTTAATCACAACAGGACTCATCAATGGTTCCACCCACTGAATATCACGCATCTGAACTTTTTGTTTGAGCTCCTGTTCCATGTCATCGATCGTCATAACGCGGATAACATTTCCCTCCCACACGTATGACAACCCGTGTGTTTTCAGCAGTCCTGTAAATGCCCTATCCCAGGGAACTGAACGAAAATCAACGCTCACCTCTCCCTTTAAATCGTTTTTAACGAGAAGGTTGTAATCTACGGATTTGGCAAGAGCCCTTAAAACGGCCTTCAATTCGGCCTGGCGCATAGTCAGATTAATAACCTTTGCGGGAAGTTTCTTTCCCGTGTCTCCCATGATCGGCGACGTCTGCGCTTTCTTCTCTGAAAATGGCGCTATATCAATCTTCTTGGGTTTGGCTTCGGGAGAATGCCCCTGAGAATTCTCGGCAAGCGTGTTCCATTTTTGGAAAAACGGATCATCTTTGGTATTCTTGATATCCTGGGAACACCCCATAAAAAATATCAACACAAAAATGCTGATGACTATCTTGGCTGTTTTTAAATGGTTTGCACGAAAACTCAAGGCCATAACCTCCATGTCTAAATGCTATTCCTGAATAGGAATAATTAATTCGCTGCCCGTGTCGCGATTAACAATTAAAATTTGTGAGGGCGTCACGCTTTTCAATACATAACCTTCCAGCTCCAGGGCATCTCCCGGCGTATATTCAAAACCATTGATAATGGCCATACGTTTGCGACCGGTATCCACATACCCGGAATACATAATTTTTGCTTCAATTCCCCCACCCGCCTCTTTTCCGGCAAATTCACGGTATTCACTTTTCGTCCAAAACGGATTCTTATTCCACTCCATTTCGGCTTTTTTAATAATGTAGGCGTCGATGCCTCCCGCTTTTTCCTTGACAATATCATTGGTGACCGTGTTGACAAACGATTCAACTTCAACGGGCTTCGCTTCTATTTTCGCCTTTTTGGAAGCCGGCTGGCCGATGAAAAAATCATACGCCGCAAACAGGATAACGATCACCATGATCGCCAGAATAATAATTTGCCTTTTATTTAACTTGTTCATGTCTCCCCGAGTCTCAATTGGACACAACTACCCATATTTTCATTTTAAATTCCATATTGTCCCCGAACTGCTTGACATTGACTTCTTCTATCTGGTCAACATGGGGAACGGCGCCCAGGCTAACAACAAATTTTCTAAAATTCATCAACTCTCCCTTCAGCGTTGCGTTAACCAGAGCAGCCGCAGACGCGCCCGCCATTGTTTTAACATCAGGCAATACGGATACGGGCACCAGGCCCGCTTTCTCCGCCGCCTGACGGACGGTTTCCTGAAACTTTTCCATGTCCTGTCTGGGTAACGTCACCTTCCTGGGATTCGGCAGTTCATATACTTCTTTTTTATCCAATTCCTTCAGCATCGCCTGATAAACCGGCTCAAATCCCTTTTGTTCTTTAATCTGATTTTCAAGTTTCTTTACAGCTTGAGTACGGGTGGCATTGTATCGATGAAAGCTAATCAGCCCCAGAACAATAATCAAAATAATCCCGCCGCACATCAACACGTACCCCAAACTTTTCGCAGGAATTGCCTGATTAATTTTTTTGATCATCTTCACCCTATCTTTGCATGGATAGTAAATTGAATAATTTCTTTTTTTCTGTAATTGGCGGCGCTGCTCTTTTGCAATGACACGCTTTGCAGCATGGGAGAGTTTTCAAGCGTCATCACGTATTGCCCTAACAATGAATCCAAACTGCTGCGGTCGCCTAAAACAACGCCTTCGATGACAACGGCTTCATCGGCTTTGACCCCGGGGGTATCTTTTTTCTGCTCAGAACCAACGGCCGGCGCTTCCGTCATTTTAATCCTGATCAGTTTAATATAACTTGGCGTCAGCGCCGACACTTCGCCGATCAACGCCAGACTTTTGTATTTTTTTGCGTATTGCTTGTGTATATCCCGTTTTATTTTGATGTCATTGGCCAGACCAGATATTGTATCTTTTGTTAAAATCGGATGATAGCTCGCCAATTCCTGTTCCAGCCGTACGCGCCTGTCGCTGATTTTTTTTGTTTCAAGAACCTGGAAGAAAAGGACGGCCATACACAAAACAAGTACTATGCCGAAAGTGGCAAAAATAGCGCGGTTGATTCTGTTTTGGCTGATTTCCTTATTTTTTTCAACATAGGTGAAGATAATGTTCGGTGTATGTTTGCGTTCGGATAAGGCCAGGCCAATTGCGGGAACCAGGGCGGATCTCATAGAAGGTGATAAAGTGGATCCGGCTGATGACGCCCCCTGGCCTTCATACGGATCAAAGAACTCCGCTTTCGCGCCCAATTGTTCGCTGATATAACTCAAAAAAGGACGATAGAAAACATTGATGATTGACGTGACATACAGTTTTTCCACTCTCTCATATCCTACCGAAGATACATAATATTCGAGAGTTCTTTCAATCTGGCGAATCAATCGTTCCAGAACGGGGGCAATCATTTCAAATATTCCGTTTTCAAACCAGCTCATGCCCTCGCTGTCGATTTTCGTTTTTTCAGGATGATACAAAAGATTATTGAGCAGTTTTTTTATTTCCTCTTTACGCGGCCTGTCTTCGGGGCTAGTCTCCGATATGGACTCATCAATCACGTCCATCATGCTGCTGATACCGGTTTTTATGCCTCTTGTCATCACCAGATTTTGATTTTTGTAAACGTCAATGCGGGAAAAATCATTTCCTATGAAAAGACTGGCAAATGTGCTCTCTCCGGCATGGATCCATTTTGTCCGGAATATATTTTGAATAGCGAAGGGCGCTGCCGTAATCCCCGTAAGATTGATGCCTGCCGATGAAAACAAGGCTTTAATTCTTTCCACTTCAGATCGCTGCGCGCTGTACACCATCACGGAATATTTCGGAATTCCCTGATCAATGATATCACCTTGTATTTCATAATCAAAAATCACTTCTTTATCGTCAATCGGATTTTCCTTCTTTGACGTCCAGTAAATGACATTGTCCAACTGTTTCTTCGGCACCCTGGGTATCTTGATATGATGAACATTGGCATCGGACGCGTTCATGGCTGTCCATATTTCGCAATTTTCCATGGAACCGGCAAAAGACGTCAGCGATGATCTTAGAAGCTCAGTAAACTCAGAGGCGCTTATGGGAGGTTGGTTGCTGTATTTAATGATTTTCTGATCGACCAGCAACTGCTTTCCGTCGGATGTCTTTGCCGTCTTTGCCAGATTGATATAATCCGGTCCGATGTCAACGCCGATGATAAAGCGATGCTTGCCGATTAATGTCTTAGACAGGTTGCTGGTTTGCTTATTCGAAGTTTTAATTGGTTTAGATGAATTTTCCGATGCTTCTTCATTTGCGGCACCGGGCTTCGAAATTCCGCGAATAACGTTTAACAACCGTTCCGTGGAGTTAATATCTTTTGTATTCGCCAAATATTTTCTCCTGAATCCAAAATAATCCTAACCAGTTCAATGCATTTGCCAAGCTCTAAAAAAAGGAACGAAGCACCTACAAAAAATGTTGTTGCGTTTAGACTGTTTTATAAAATTTTTTAAATTTGCCCACTTTCATTATACACGGCTCGTTTTTACCATAATTACCTATATTTTTCCATATTTAAATTAAAATTCTTGATGGCTTAAAAAGATTTTGCTATGAGTACTTCACTTGCAAAAATTCATTGATAAGGTAAAAATGATCCATGAAAAATAAGTATTCGTTATTATTAAAGTTTACTTTTTTATTCTTTATCATTTCTTTTATTTCCTCAACGTTTGCTTTAGCGGCTCCTTCTGAAAAACTTGAAAAAATACCTAATTCCATTGTTTCCATGTCTTCAGGCTTCGTCATCACTGTCGACAAAAAAAATCAAAAACTTTATGTTTTCAAGAAAAATGGAGCCTATTTTCGTAAAGTTTTTGAAACCAGCTGCTCCACGGGAAAGAATCATGGTGGAAAGCAATTCACGGGAGATGCAAAAACACCCAATGGAATCTTCTTCGTAACAAAAATTTTGCAAAATCCGGGCCCCCCCGAAACTTACGGCACCTTGGCACTCCCCCTTGATTACCCAACGGTGGCAGATAAAAAAGCGGGGAGAAACGGCACAAATATCTGGATCCATGGAACTACCAAGCCTCTTCTTCCCTTTCAGTCCAATGGATGCGTGGTCCTCATTGACCGGGACGTTAATGCATTACCCAAATACATAACACTAAACAAGACACCGGTTATCATTGATGAAACCATCCAGTGGGTTCCGCAAAATCAACCGTTGCCCGTTAAGACGGAACTGGAAAAGGTGCTTTCAGAATGGAACAAAGGTTATACCGAAGGCAACATCAAGGTGATCGACGCTCTTTACCTGGAAGGACACCTCATAAAAGATAAGAAACGTGAACTGCTTTTGAACAGGCTTTCATCGTTGAAAAATTTGAATCAACATTTTGCTTTGGAACCAAGAGATATCTCCATTTTGCATCAGAACAACAGCGCTGTGATTGTTTTTGATCAAATCACTGAAATCAATAAAGACGGCACATTCGAAGGTTCCTTCAATAAGCTGTCTTTACAAAGAATAAATAATCGATGGTTCATGATTGACGACGCGAATGCAACCACCCAGGCTTCAAAAGCCGCCGATTCCTCGTCTGGCCGTCAGGACATTGAATCTTCCTCAAAAGAAGCCGTGCGCAAACTGGTCACCAAATGGTCCGACAGCTGGAGAACCGGCGACATGTCCGTGTACAGGTCATGTTATGCATCAAATTTCAGAGGGCAGGGCATGAGCCTGAATGATTGGGTAAATCACAAGATCAATATCAGGAAAAAAAGCGGCAAGATTTCTCTGCGCATCGCCAATTTGAATATTTCCGGCAATGACAATCAGGCCGTGGCGACGTTTACGCAACATTACAGCTCGGGCATTTTGAAAAGCAAGGGAGGCAAACGCCTGGAGCTTCGAAAAATCAACGGGGAATGGAAAATTCTGCGGGAAACCATGCAGTAGGTTTGTAACAAAGGGGACTATTTTGTTTTCTTAAAATTGTCTTCAGTCTGGGCGATAATCTCGGATAAATCGTCACTTCCGTCAATAACATATTCCGTATCGGTTTGATCAATCGTCATGATCCCGTCATGAGTGTTCCATACTTTTTCATGACTGATCGTTGTTTTTGCTTGTTTTTTGGCGGCCGATTCCGCGGATGGGGCCATAACGTGCTTTTGTGAAACACCTTCGGCGTCAAAAATGGATGACTTATTAGACATTTCCGCTGCGGCTGCATTTTTGTCCGGTTTGAAGTTGACCATGGGATTGTGGAATTTTCCCTGCATTTCCAGATATTCTCTTAAGTAGCGTTCTTCCGTAAACATGCCTTCTGATTTTCCGGTATGCATGGAATTATCGATCTGATACAGCTTTTTCTCACGAATAATTCCCTTGATCTGCTGCGTTCCTCGCATAATCGACAACAACGGCACACGGATTCCCGCTCGTTCGATGTAGATCAATTTCTGAACCATAACCCAGGCAATGGTTGAAGCAAGTTGATGGCGGATATATTCTTCGGCCTCCAGCGGCATGGAATTAATGATACGATACAGCGCATCTTCCATGTTTGTTGCATGCAGCGTGGCAATTACAAGATGACCAGACTCCGCAGCGTTTAAGGTCAGGGCAATGGTTTCCGGTTCGCGCAATTCTCCCACCATAATAACATCCGGATCCGCGCGCATCACATCGATCAACCCCCTTTCAATGGATGGGACATGGGTCCCGACTTCCCGCTGCTCCACAAAGGATTGACGCGACGGTATTCTGTATTCAATGGGATCTTCCAGCGTCACGATATGCGCCGCTCGCTTATGATTAATTTCATCCAGAATGGAAGCGATGGTCGTGGTTTTGCCGCATCCGGTTGTTCCGCAGATCAGCACCAGTCCTGATTTCAAATCGCTGATGCTTTTGACGGAGGGATGAAGATTCAATTTTTCTATGGTTGGAATCGTATCCGGCAATAATCGTATGGCCATCGACGGCCCCCGGTCCGTATTGAAAATATTGATTCGTATACGCACATTGCCAACATTGATGGCAAAATCAACAGACAACCGATCCCGCAGGATGGAGATGTTTTTAGCGTCCAGTATCCCCTGCACCAGCGTATCGACCTGTGTGTGAGACCAGATGTTTTTTGGATCAAACCGAATGGCGCCGTTTTTCCGGTAAACGACCGGCTGTCCTCCACAGATGTGGACGTCGGAATAGCCGAATTGAGCGCATGAAATAATAAGATCAGTAAATCGTTTTTGCATTTAGTGTTGTCTCAACGGGTTTCGTCTCTGTGAAGATAAGGAGTTCTTCTAAATGCACAACCCCTGAATAAGAATGGAGGCGGCATCCGGATTTGAACCGGAGAATAACGGTTTTGCAGACCGCTGCC
>CAZGDK010000085.1:0-13365 GCA_964525155.1 uncultured Smithella sp.
ACTGATCCTGGACTCCATGGTTCTACATAAATTGAACGATTCCAAAACGGATGAACTGATTTCCGCCATATGCCATTAGATAAACTATGTCGGGGGGCGGCGTTCCCCTGAACAAATCGCCCCATGACATCTTTTAGCCTGTCAATAAAGGACAGGCACAGGACATCCGCGCTTGGGAAGCAAAAACGATAACGTGCTATCAATGAATTTTTTTCCGTGGAATAGCGAGTTTGTATGCGGTTCAGCAGAACAACCGTCCTCTGAAGTGCAAGAAGGTTGAACCCCATGCCCGTGGTTAATTACGCGGCATTGACGAACACAAAAATTATTTTTTCTAGTGTAGTGCGTCTAACCTTCTTTACAAAAGTTTTGTGACGAATTTCAGAAATTATGCCGCAAATCCTCGTAGAACAAGGGGTTGCAACCCCTTGTTCTGAAACACGGGATCATTCCTATGCAAAGAGATTTCTAACGCACTACACTAGGATGTTCCCAATCGGCATTTCTTGCCGTAAATACTGCTTTTAAAAACGCGCGCGTTGCTCACTTCTATTTATTCCTTCAGCCTAACAGACTCCTGATAGCCTATTGTTATTCCGTCCCGCTACCTCTGAGGCCCGCGGCCAGGTTCAGATTGATGTCAATGATGATCTTGAGTTTCTCAGGTTCCGGATGCGCCATAACCTGAATAATCCGATTATCAATAAAGACACTCAGCGTCAGAATATTCTGGCGGATCTCCACGGGAAGCGGGTTGTCGTCCCGCACAAGCTCCGACTGCAAAATGCTCCAGACCATCTGGTTGATTCGGAGAGCTTCGTCCAGCATCGCATCGCGATTGGGCTCATTCCAATGATGCTGGCATTCTTTCAGAAGAATCGCGCAACGCGTCAGCGCGGCGGCTTCAATCTCTCGTCCGGACATCTCCCGAGATTGATGAGCTGTTCTATAGGCATCAATTTGATTGGCGTACACAGTTGCCGACCTCCGCTAAAGTTGTATTTATAAATTGGTTCCTGCCGGCTCTTCGAGCAACAAGCATCATCCATTGCATATCATATCGGAAATACCCGCAAAAACTTGAGGGGAAAGAGCTTTGTCAAAACACGATGGAGATATTAACAGTCTCATAATAGTATTAACGTGAGTCATTCCTCGCGAAGGCGGGAATCCAGACTTGTTGAGCTGGACCCCGGCCTTCGTAACCTGAAGGTCACGAGACCGGGGTGACGATGAACATGTAATTGGATTAAATGTCGTTACTATTATGAGACTGTTAATAAGTAGGAAGGTTGAAAAAGGGAAGATTGTCATCTGCCCGGGGAGAAAAATGAATGATTTTTTAAACAGCGTGTTCCACGTTCAACATATTAGCGGGGCCAAAAGCCCCGCACTGCATTTTTTGCTTCTTTTACCTATAGCCTATCGCCCAAAGCCTTACTCCGTCCCGCTTCCCCTCAGCCCCGCCGCCAGATTCAGGTTGATGTCGATGACAACATTGAGCTTTTCCGGCGCAGGATTGGCCATGACGTCGATGATGCGCTTGTCGATAAAAATACTGAGCGTCAGGATGTTGTTGCGAATTTCCAGTGGGAGTGGGTTGTCGTCCTTCACCAGCTCTGACTGCAAAATACTCCAAACCACCTGATTGGTCCGAAGCGCCTCGGCCAGAAGCTCGGGCCGGTTCGGCGCATCCCAGTGCTTTCGGCAGTCTTCCAGTATCAACGCGCAACGCGTCAGTGCGCCGGCTTCGATGTCACGTCCGGAGAGTTCACGCGTGCTTTGAGCAGTTCTATAGGCTTCGATTTGTTGAGCGGCGTACACGGTTGACAACCTCCTGTTCATATTCAATGAGTTTTTTCGTTTTTTTCAACGCCTGGTAGTGCCGGTCGTTGAGAATGTCGTTGCTGATCTCCTGCAAAAGCGGCTTGGTGCTGGGCGCCGCCTGGGCGACATCTTTGACCAGTTCCCAGTATATTTTGTGATGCTCCGGAAGATTTTTGCCGTCAATGTACATAAGTTGAACGGCAAAATAAATCCTTTTACACGGAGTATCGGCCGACTTGAGCGTCAGAATATCTTTTTCCCTCAGCATCGGCACATCGTTTTCAAGTACAAAGGTACTCTTCGCATCGCCGTTGGCGATGACTGCGCCGCCTAAAATGAATTTCTCATGCGGTTTGAGCGTAATTTTCAGGGCCATGGCAACCTAAACCTCCAGTTTCAGGATCGCGCCGGGTCGAATGTTATCTTTCGACACGGCTAACTCTTTGGTTAATGTATCCCGAAGAGTAAAGACTTTGTCAAGAACATTGGCGATTTGCCGATCGGTCGCATCATCTTTTAACTTCTCGCCGGAAACCGCTTGTTTGAGTTCCGAACTGATCGATGAGCGTTCAACATCCGCCTGGATGCTCCTGATTTCGCCTATGAGCTCCATCCGCTGGTAGGTTGCTATCGGGAAAAACGGTGGATCATGAACTTCAGTCAGGTTCCACTGTTGTTGCAGAGAATTCACGCGTTCCGTGATCCCCAACGACTGTGCATTATTGGTTTCCGTCTTCATGCTGGGCGTGGGAGCACTCCTGCCTGAAGACAAAACCTGCCTGCTTTCGGCGCTGGAGGTGTTTGAACCGCCAGGGCGAAACGCATTCTGCATTCCCTGATACGGGCTAAAGTTATTAATATACATGGTCTTGCACCATTGGGATCAGATGAAGGGGGGAATTCTTCCCCCCTTCATCGATTTCCTATGTTACGACTACTGGAACAGCCTCAGAACCGACTGCGCCGCTTGTGCCGACATGCTCAGAGCGGAAGTACTCAAAGACTGACGGGTTTGCAGCATCAGCATGTTCGCGCCCTCTTCGTTAGCGTCTGCCAAGGTCAACTTGTCGGACCCTTCGGTCAGCGTATTGATCATGTTCGTCGAGAAGTCCTGACGAACCGTGATAATACTGAGGTTGCCCGACAGAGCAGATGAATTCTGACGCATTTTGACCAAAGAAGCATCAAGCTTGTCAATGTCGGCTGTGATCTTGGTGGCAATCTGTTCGGCAGTGCCTGTCCAGTCTGCCGTCGTGATCTTAAGGCCGCCTGCCGTCGCATCAAAACCGTTCACGGTTAGTGTGTTGCCTTCAAACTGCACAACCAGCGATCTTAATGCATCTGTTGCAGAGAGCAGATTTTTACCTTTATAACCTGAATCTTCCGCCAACTCCGACATCTGGGTCCGCATTTCGTTATACTGCGCCTGCAGAGACGTCAGCTCGGTAGAAGGCGCTGCGACATCGGCTGCGACCATTGTGCTTGCGTTGGTTGTAACATTAGTTCCGGCGGTGATGTTGCCTGTGCTCAGTGAAATGGTGACGACATTTCCACTGGCGGTTGCGGAATAACCGGCAGTTGTCAGGGCGCCATTAGCATTAATCGCCGTCATTAATGCCTGAGCATCCATGGCATTGTTACCGCCAATGTAGAACTCACCTGCTTGCGGCGTTCCAGCAGCTGTTGCGGTAAATGTCGTTCCGCCGATCGTGATGGTCTGTTCGGCTGTTACGGTATCAAGGGAGATTTGAACGGTCTGATTGCCCGCCGGTGTCGTATCGGCGCTCAACGCAGACTGCGCAATACCTTTGGCCTGTTCAATCATGGCCGTGATGGCTTTAATACCTTTGTCGGCAGAGGTAATCGTCTGAACGGCCTGCCCCATGGCATCTTTCAAGCTGTCGATAACGGATGCACGGGAATTTAATGCTTGGGAAGCAAAAAACGATACCGGGTTGTCGATTGCTGTGTTAACTTTTTTGCCTGAAGAGAGGCGACTTTGCGTGCGGTTTAAAAGATCTACGGTTCCTTGAAGAGATAAAAGGTTGGACCTCATTCCAGCGGTTAATGATACGTCGTTGATAGCCATAATAATTTCTCCTTTTCTAGGTTAGTTTTCCGGCCATTCTGGCCGGGTTTGTTTTGCCGATGGCTGTCGGCGGTTTCATTTTTTTATTTTGTCTGACTGGCCCTTTTTCTGCCCACCTCCTTTTCGACCCGATTGTCGTTCGCTTTGATTTAGTTATCGGAATTGTATTACAAAACTTTAGGAATTTTGGAAAAAAATTTAAAAAGCACAATAATACGATAGGTTATAGGCTATGGGCTATGGGCTATGGGCGAAAGGCGATGGGGGGATGGAAAAGAAATTGTATTTCTTAAGCCCGGAGTATATACTTCCGATATATATCGTGGAGGTGTTGTTATGCCACAGACCGCAAAAATTTTTATGAACGGGCGCAGTCAGGCAGTCCGACTACCGGCGGAATTCCGTTTTGACGTTAAGGAAGTTTTTATTGAACGAAGAGATGATGGCGCTTTGATTATTTCACCTAAGCCCCTCGGCTGGGATGATTTTTTCGCTAGTCCGTCACAAACACCGGAGAATTTCATGGCGGAGCGTTTCGACCCACCTCCTGAAAAGCGGGAGATTTTCTGATGCGTTACATGCTGGATACGAATATTTGCAGCTATATTCTCAAAAAACGGCCTGCGTCAGTCAAGGCTCATTTTGATCAGGTGCAACCGGGCGATCTGGCTATTTCCGCAGTGGTTCTGGCTGAGCTTTATTATGGCGCTGCAAGACACCCGCAGGGACAGGTGATTCTGCATGAAATACATGATTTCATCTCCCGTCTATCCGTCGTCCCCTGGGATGAAGGGGCAGCCGAAGCTTATGGCAAACTGCGAGCCACATTGGAAAAGAGCGGCAGACCCATCGGCGCTATGGATATGATGATCGCCGCGCACGCCATAAGCCAAAAAGCAACACTGGTCAGCAATAATATAAAACATTTTGATGACATACACGGATTGCTGACTGACAACTGGGTATCAGAATAGTACGCGCAACACGAAAGACTTTTAATCTTGATGCTCTCGTAAAAAGCCCATTAATCTGTCATTCCCGTCTTGTGACCTAAAGGTCACAAGACGGGAATGACAAAAAAGGTGATTTACGACTTTTTACGAGACCATCAATCTTCTGCCTTGCACCTTAGTTCTTCCTTCTCAAGTTCCCCCCGAAAAGCGCCGATAGCCTTAACAGAGGCATAAGGAGCAAAAACAAAAATGAAAGAGTACGGCGTATCAACGGACACCATAGATTATTTATTCGCGTCAACGACTGCCAACTCACAGGCGAAGCTGGATTCCCTTGCCGCAACAATTCTGGGACAGGGAATTGATTTCTATCAGGCAGGCAAATACGATCAGGCCATCAACGCCTTCAAAAGATCGGCAGCCCTTTCTCCTGCTTCCGACAACTCTGCAAAATCCTATGATTTTATCGGACAATCTTATCTCAAACAAGAAAAGACAGATCTCGCCATCAAGACCTATCAGGAAGCCATAAGGCTTTACCCGGCGCGAAGTGAATTCCATGTATCGCTGGGGGATATTTATTTACAGCAGAATATGCAGGACGAGGCTTTGAAGCAATATGAAGCAGCCGTGAAACTTGATCCTCAGAATGCCGAAAGCCGTTATACTCTGGGACAATCTTATCTTTCCGCTGGAGCCTTGGATAACGCCCGTGAACAATTTGCCGCCGTGGCGAATCTGACACCTTCTAGTGCAGTCGGATTCTATGGATTGGGTCAGGTTGCCAGGGCCGAAGGAAATTATGAAGAAGCGGTATCTCAATTGAGCAAGGCCATCAGCGTCAATAAAGATTTCGAAATTGCCTACGTGGAACTGGCTTACACGTATGCCGACCGCGGACAATTCGATCAGGCCAACAATCAACTGGCGATTCTAAAAGCTAAAAATTCCGATAAAACAACAGCTGTTCAAAATTATATTGACCAGGTTACTGCCCCCCGCTTCGTAACGGCAAGAGGAATAAAGGGATTTTACCCCAGCTTCGATGCCGGTACAAAAGTATCCGATCTGGATACGAAACTGCAAAGTGCCGGCACATCAAAAATTTTTTCTATGAAGTTTACCTTCTCCAAGGATATGGATGCAGCCTCCGTCATCAATCCAAAAAACTGGACGATTTCGCGGGCAACCATTCAAAACAACGGTGGTGTTTACAATTACGGAAAAGTACCTCCGGCCACCGAAGCCTTCATCAAATCGATTCCCACATATGTTAAATACAATGCAGATAATAATACCGCGCTGGTTTATTTTCGCGTTGATCAGAATGCGACCGCCGATGCCACCATCGATCCCAAACATATCGTCTTTAAATTTTCCGGCGTCGATGCCTACGGCAAGGCCATGGATTCCTCGGCCGACGAATACATCGGTTTCCGCGGGGTTGCCTGATCCTTTATTTTAATCTTTACAAATCCCCCTCTTCCTGATTATAGACTGCGTCAAAATATCCTGGAGACCATGCCCATGACCAAGGCCAATTTGCCGCCGTATGATTACGATATCATTATAATTGGAGGAGGACCGGCAGGCTACACCGCCGGCATTTACGCCGCGCGCGCCGCGCTCAAAACCCTTTTGATTGAAGGGGCGGGAACGGTCAGCCAGATCACCATTACCGACATGATCGAAAATTATCCGGGAATTCCCGAAGGCATCAACGGTTATGATTTGATGCAACTTTTCAAAAAGCAGGCGCTCAAATTCGGTCTGGAGATCGAACCCCGGGATGTCACCGCTGTCAAAAAAGCCTCCGAAAATCCCGTTATATGGGAGGTCACAGCCGGAAATTTATCATGGAAAACCTTGAGCGTCATTGTGGCCACCGGCGCCATGTGGCGCAGTCTCGGAATCCCCGGCGAAGCGGAATTTTCCGGACGCGGCGTCTCTTACTGCGCCACCTGCGACGGGCCTTTTTACCGCAACCGCTCTGTCGTCGTGGTGGGCGGCGGCGACACGGCCATTCAGGAAGCCCTGTTTCTCACCCATTTTGCAAGTAAAGTCACCGTCATCCACAGGCGAGATCGTCTGCGCGCGGCAGGGCTCTTGCAGAAGCGGGCCTTTGCCGAACCGAAAATTGAGTTTGTCTGGGATTCGGTCCCGCAGGAAATTACGGGCGCTGAGTTCGTCACCGGCGTGAAAGTCAAAAACGTGAAAACGGGGGACGTTCATGAAATCGCCGCCGACGGCGCGTTTATTTTCGTCGGCCGTCTGCCCTATACCGATCTTTTCAAAAATCTTGTCGATATGGACCCCACCGGATTTATCATCACGGATGAAAATCTGCGCACAAAATCGCCCGGCCTTTTCGCCGCCGGCGACTGCCGCGCGAAGCTCTTCCGTCAGGTCGTCACCGCCGCAGGCGACGGCGCCAACGCCGTCCACGTGGCCGAACAATATATTGAAGACCTGAAAGGACAAACCTACTAAACATAAAGGTAGGGAACGCTCGCGAGCGTTCCCTACGTTAAGGATCATTTATCTCATGGATTCATTTGCATCTTTCTGGCAGCATCTGCCCTCTCATATCAGCCCGACGCTTTTCAGCATCGGATCGTTTCAACTGCGCTATTACAGCCTGATGTATCTGGTTGCATTTACGGTTGTTTATCTTCTTTTTCTGTATCGCATCAAGCGCAGGGAAATTGCCGTCACATCCGAATTTTTTCAGGATTATCTGGTCTGGGCGATGGTGGGATTAATCGTGGGCGCGCGTTTCGGCTATGCCCTGTTTTACAACTTCAGCTACTATCTGGCCCATCCCCTGGAAATTATCCTGCCGTTTAATTTTGAAAACGGCATGCATTTTGTGGGGCTAAGCGGCATGTCGTATCATGGCGGACTGCTTGGCGTCGTAGCGGTCACGCTTTACTATTGCCGCAAGCATAAAATCAGCCCCTGGGAGTTTGGCGACTGGCTGTGCGCGGCGGCCCCGCTGGGATACATGTTCGGGCGCATCGGCAATTTCTTGAACGGCGAGCTCTGGGGCCGGTCAACGGACGTGGCCTGGGGCATGTACTTTCCCATGGATGCAACCGGAATGCTGCGTCATCCGTCGCAGCTTTACGAGGCGTTTTTTGAAGGTTTTTTTCTCTTCTGCATTTTATGGCTGATCCGCAACAAAAATCCCTTCCCGGGTTTTACGGTCGGCCTGTATATTTTCGGTTATGGTCTTGTGCGCTTTATCATCGAATTTTTCCGCGAACCGGACGCGCATCTGGGCTTTGTGCTGGCATTCAACACCATGGGTCAGGTGCTTTGCATTTTGATGATGATGGCGGGCATCGCCATCATGGCGTGGCGTAAAAAGGCATCTTCTTCCAAATAAAAGGAGGCGGCTCTATGGCTAAAAAGCTGGTCATCGTAGGCGGCGGCGCGGGCGGCGGTTCGGCTGCGGCTGAAGCCAAGCGAAATGATCCGTCTTTGCTAATTACGATGATCGAGCAGGGAAAATTCGTGGCGTTTGCCGCCTGACCGATGCCTTATTACATCGGCGATGTAATTAAAGAACAAAAAAAGCTGATAGCCCGGACGCCGGAGAAGTTTAAAGAAAGCGGAATCGACGTTGAATTAACGACGCGCGTTCTGAGCGTGGATGCCGCCCGATGCGAAGTCGTATTGCATGGCGGCCGCAAGCTCCCCTACGATTATCTGGTGATGGCCACGGGCGCGGCCGCTTTTGTGCCGGATATGCCGGGTTTGAATCTGCCGGGCGTTTTTTCGCTTCGCAATCTGGAAGACGCTATTTACATCAAAGACTGGCTTGGGGTCCAAAAAGCCAAACGCGTTGTGATTATCGGCGGCGGCTTTATCGGTCTGGAAATGAGCGAAGCCCTTCATGCGGCGGGCATTTCGACCACGATCATCCACAAGGACCCGCTGCCGGCCAACCGCTGGGATGCGGCGCTTTCCGCGTTGATGCTGGAGGAACTTCAAGCTCACGGCGTCGAATTTGTCCCAAACGCCTCCGCGCAGGCGATTGAAAAAGGAAGCGGCGCGCCGCTTCGCGTCATAACCGACCGGGGCAATTACGAAGGCGACCTGGTCTTGCTGGCCATCGGCGTCCGGCCCGATACGGAGCTTGCCCGGCAGGCCGGATTGAAAATCGGCGCAACCGGCGCGATTGCCGTTAATTTTTCCCAGCAGACCTCTATCGAAAACATTTACGCGGCGGGCGACTGCTGCGAATCGTTTCATAAAGTCAGCCGCCGCTTTGTCAATATTCCCCTGGGAGACATTGCCAACAAGCAGGGGCGCGTGGCCGGGCGCAACATCGGCGGGAAACCGATGCTTTTCGAGGGCGTGGTCGGCGCGCAATCGTTTCGCCTGTTTAATCTGGAATGCGCGGCTGCGGGACTTACAGAAAAAGAAGCTAAGGCCGCGGGATTTTCGCCGGTTTCCAACATCACCTGGGGCAACGCGATGGCGCCTTCGCTGGGGATGAGCAAAATCGGATTGAAGCTGACAGCCGACCGGTCAAGCGGAAAACTCCTGGGCGCGCAGGCGGTGGGGTTTGCCGGCGCCGTGGGCCGTATTAATGCGCTTTCGGTCGCCTTATGGTCAGGCCTATCGCTCGATGAAGTGGGTTACCTGGATCTGGCTTACGCGCCGCCTTTCAGCCCGTCTTGGGACATCATTCACAATGCCGCCCAGGCACTGAACCGCGCACGTTAAAAAGGATTTGTTTTTCATGATGATGGGATGGATTGTCTTTGCCGTGGTGGTTCTGATTTTGCTGGCGCTTGATCTGGGCGTCATCAACCGTAAGGCTCACGTCATCTCCATGAAAGAGGCCCTTTTGTGGACGTCTTTCTGGATCTCGCTTGCCGTGGCTTTCGGCATCGGTGTTTATCTTTTTCACGGCCAGGGCAAAGCTTTGGAATTTTTCACCGCCTACCTGATCGAATATTCGCTCAGCATCGACAATCTATTTGTTTTCATGCTGATTTTTCGTTATTTCGGCGTGCCGCACGCCTACGAACACAAGGCCCTGTTCTGGGGCATTTTCCTGGCGCTGGTCACGCGCGGCATTTTTATTTTTGCGGGCGTCGCGCTTATCAATACCTTCCATTGGGTGATGTATCTCTTCGGAGCGTTCCTCATTTACACCGGTGTAAAAATGGCGCTTAACAAAGAAACGGAGGTCCATCCGGACCAGAATATCGCCTTGAAACTGCTGCGGATTTTTTTTCCGGTTTCCAAAACCTTCGCCGGCTCCAAATTTCTGATCGTTAAAAAAGGCATCTTGCATGCCACGCCCATGCTGGCCGTTTTGCTGGCCCTGGAGACGACGGACATTTTATTTGCCGTTGATTCGATTCCGGCGGTTTTGGCCATTTCCAAAGACCCGTTTATTATCTACACCTCCAATGTTTTTGCCATTTTAGGGTTGAGATCGCTTTTTTTCGCCATTTCGGGACTGATGAAACTTTTTCACCTGCTGCATTACGGCCTGGCGGCCATCCTGTCTTTCGTGGGCGTCAAAATGCTCATTGCTGATTTTGTCGAAATTCCCATCTGGGCCTCTCTGATTACGATTGCCTCGATTCTTCTGGCTTCGATTGCATCATCCCTGATCTGGCCGGAAAAAGATGAAGACGAAGTTCCACCGGTGGTCATGAAGGAGTAACAGCCCTATGCCGACAGACCTTGCACCCGCCTCGCAAAATCAGTTGAAAAAATGGACCCGATTATTGCAGGGCAAATTCCGGGAAGAAGACGGCCGGTTTCTGGCCGAAGGCGTCAAGGTCGTCGAAGAACTGCTGCAAAGCGACTGGCCGATCGAAGCCATTGTGGTTTTGCCGGAAAAAATGCCGAACTGGGAAAAACTTTCATCAATCCCGAACGCAACTCTTTCGTCATTCCCGCCTGTGCCTCTCTATCAACTTTCCCGCGCCGATTTCAAAAAACTCAGTCAGGACAAGGAACCGGAAGGAATTCTGGCTGTTGTGAAAAGCAAAGATCAGCCCCCTCTCGCCTCGCTTCTGAAATCACCCGTGGGGCATATTCTGATTGCTCACGAAATCGCCAATCCGCAAAACCTGGGCGCGCTTTTGCGCACCGCCCGCTGGTTCGGCTTTGCAGGCATGATCCTGGGAAGCCATTCGGTGGACTGGACGCATCCCAAAGCCATCCGCGCGTCCATGGGCGCGGCGTTTCATCTGGCCATCTGGTCAAATGTCGATCTGCCGACGTTCCTGCCGGAAATAAAATTGAAATATCGATTGATTGGAAGCGATGTGCGCGCAGGTGACGCACCCCGTCCGTCCACTGAAAACGCCGCACTCCTTCTAGGCGGCGAAAGCCACGGTCTTCCGGAACATTTGCTGCGCCTGGCGGATGAACACTGGCGGATTCAGGGCGACGCGCAAGCTGAATCTTTGAGCCTCCCCCAGGCGGCGGCGATTATGATGTATGAAATGAGTAAAAAAATGTAGGGAACGGTCGCGACCGTTCCCTACAGGCTGATAGGCTGTAGACTGTTAGGAAATGAAGGAAACGTTATGAATTCTTTTATTCAGGTGATCACGACAACGAAGACAAAGGAAGAGGCCAAAGCCATTGCAAGGCATCTGGTGGAGGAAAAGCTCGCGGCCTGCGTGCAGATTCTGGGCGGCATCGAAAGCACGTATCTGTGGAAGGGAAAAATTGAAACATCCAAAGAGTTTATGTGCTTCATTAAAACCCGAGAGGATCTGTATCCGCAGGTGGAAGCCGCTATTAATGAAATCCATTCTTACGAAACGCCGGAAATCATCGCCCTTCCCATCACTCATGGAAGCGCAAACTACCTGGCATGGCTCGACAAATCGACGGCGAAATAGCATTGAACTTGACTTATCAAAAGTAATAACTTATCATATTTAATAATGTGGCAGATACTGGAACATAGAAATCTCGATAAGGTCATCGACAGGCTTCCGGAGCAAATCATAAGGAAATACGAACTCTGGAAAGATATCGTTTATCGGCATGGACCCGAGAAGTTAAAAGAATTTCCCGGCTTCCATGATGAAAAATTAACTGGAGACCGCATCGGCCAGCGTTCATCACGTCTGAACATTCAGTATAGAGTCATCTACGAAGTGGATGAGGATATTGTTACAGTCTATGTTATAGAAATCACGCCGCATAAGTATTAGGAGTCCTTATGAAAGAGACAAAAAAGGAAGATTTTGTTCGGGCAAAGCGCCGTGCTGCCTTAACCACCGGCGAGGTCGTAAGAATGCTTCGCGAACTCAAGGGATGGACCCAGGAAGACCTGGCGCGTCAGTGTGGAATAAATGCAAAGAATATCAGTCTGCTGGAGAATAATCGTCTGGATATCGGCAAGAAAAGAGCGCTGCAGCTCGCCGCCGCTTTCGGCGTCCATCCGGCCATCATCATGTTTCCTGAATTTGAAGCTGACGCAATCGGAAAAGCGGCATGAGAACGTCGACATAAAAATATCGTGCAATAATTGAATGTTTGGTCTAAAGAACCAATCCTATTTGATTGAAGGAGACGATATGTCCGACAAAAATGAGTTGGAAAAGAAATGTGTTGATACTATTCGCTTTCTCGCGGCCGACGCGATTGAAAAAGCCAAGTCCGGCCATCCCGGCATGCCGCTGGGCGCTGCTTCTGCGGCATTTACCTTATGGACCCGTCATTTAAAACATAATCCGAAAAATCCCCTGTGGGCGGACCGTGACCGGTTTGTTCTGTCGTCCGGTCACGCTTCCATGCTGCTTTACGCGCTTTTGCATCTGACCGGCTATGATTTACCACTGGATGACATTAAAAATTTCCGCCAGTGGGGCAGCCTGACACCGGGACATCCTGAATACAAGCACACGGCCGGCGTGGAAGTCACCACCGGCCCCCTGGGCCAGGGGCTGGCCAACGCCGTGGGCATGGCCATGGCCGAAGCGCATCTTGGCGCGCGCTTCAACCGCAATGGTCATAAAATAATCGACCACTACACATATGTCATGGCGGGTGACGGCGACATGATGGAAGGCGTTGCGGCGGAAGCCTGCGCGCTCGCGGGCCATTTGCGCTTGGGCAAGCTGATTGTTCTCTACGACGACAACAAAGTATCGCTGGCCGGTTCCACGGGGCTTACCTTCACCGAAGATGTGGAAATGCGATTCAAGGCCTGCGGCTGGCAGGTGCAAAAGGTTAAAGACGGCAACGACGTTGCCGCCATTGACCGCGCCATTAAAAAAGCGAAAAAGGAAACCGCCAAACCTTCTTTGATCTGCGTTCAAACGGTTATCGGCTACGGCGCTCCCTGCAAGCAGGGCTGCTGCGACGCCCACGGCTCGCCGCTGGGAGAAAAAGAACTTAAAGGCGCCAAAGACGCTCTGTGCTGGCTGGCCGACGAGCCGTTTTATGTTGCCGATGACGTTTATAAATTCTTTCATCGGGCCATCTCCCACGGGAAGCGAAGTG
>CAZGDK010000086.1:0-13333 GCA_964525155.1 uncultured Smithella sp.
GTCCGGTTCGGAGGGAGGGGCGACGCAAACCAATGCGTTGTTCCTACCCCTATAGCGCGTGCACAGATTTCTGGATTTACCCTGAAGCGCACAAGCCGGGTCAAGCCCGGAATCCAGAAATTTATTTCTGATGTGATACATTAGCATGCCTCATGGCCGTATGTTTTCTACTGCGGAATACGAGTTAAAACGCCAGCGCTGCGGCTTCCGCTTTACAGTCCACAGACGGTTTAAGGCCGTTGGTCTGCGCCGCCGCCCATTCTTTTTTGGCCGCATCCAGCTGTGCCCGAAAAACCGGATCGGAATGAAGTTTGGCGACGACGGCCGCCCCGATGACACGGCCGGCAAACACATCGCTTTGCCAGTGCACGCCGCAAATCACGCGGCTCTGGCCGTAAGCATAACCGCGCGATAAAATGGCGTCGGCGCGCCCGGGAGCAATTTCCGCAAGAATCAGAGCCCAGGTCCAGCCGATGGCCGTGTGACCCGACGGATAAGATCCATCCTTGGCAAGCCTTGCCTCCCATTCCGGTGTGCAACTCTTTTCTTTGTTCACAACAAAAGGCCGGATGCGCATGTACTTTTTTTTCGCCGCAAGCGTCGCCACAATGGCATCGGTCCATGAACGGTGCATCAGCATGTAAAGATTGGGCGTGTCCTCCTTCGTGATCGGAGCGGCAAGCGCACAGGAAAAAGCCTGGGGCGCTTGGGGAAAATCGAGGTTGGCGTCTGTAATGGCCTGATGCCAGCGCGGCGTATCGACCAGCGCGCGGGTTAAACGGAAGGCTTCCTGATCGGCGGCGAAAGCGGATGAATCGCCGGCCGGCGGCGCAGGCAACAGCGTCAGGCTGTTGGGCGCTTGATTGGGCGGCAGGTAGCCTTGCAGAATTCCAGGCCGGACTTCGACAACGGTTGTGGGGATGGATACGGGCGAGAGGAAGGCGCATCCGGCAAGGGCGATCAGACAGGCTGCAAGCAAGAATGCTGCAAAGACGTTATGGGTTTTAATGGTGTTCGGAAATCCTTTTGGGGCTTGAGGAAAAATTTTCATCGGCAATCTCCTTATATTTGTTTGTTCTCTGTGTTTTCAACAATCGAAGAAATCAGATTGTTGCCGTTTTCAAAAAATACCTTCCGGTAAAATTCAGGTGAAAGATCGCAGGCGACAAGCGTCTCGATTTCGGATTCGCGCGGCAGGATCAGATTGGGGAAGTCCGATCCGTATAAAATCCGGTCCTGATGCCTTTCCAGCGCCTGGTTGCCCAGATTAAATCCGCCTGCTTTCTGCGTTTCCTTGAAAAACGCAAATGCCGTATCCAGATAGAGGGCGGGATGATCGTTCAGAAGATCCATAAATCCATGATACTCATACTGCCCCATATGGGCGATATTGGCCGGGATGTTCGGGTAATGACAAAGCAGCTTCTTGAAATGATCGAGCCCCACAAATTCATTACTCAAGGGGCCGTTTCCGGCATGGAAGAGAATGCGCTTTTTACGCGCCATAATCAGCTCGTAAAGAGGAAAAAGCCTCCGGTCATGCGCATAAAGCTGTTGAACATGGAGATGCAGTTTGATGCCAAGCACCCGAGGGTGACGCAATATGTCTTCCGCATAAGCCAATGCATTGGCATCGCCGGGATGGTAAGCCGCAAAACAGTAAAGATCGGGATATTCATCAAGCACCTGGCGGTTCCACACGTTGAGCCCTTCCGCAATGCCTTCCCGATGAGCGTAATTGGAATAAACAATTTTATCCACGCCGCGCGCCCGCAGATATTCAATGCATTCCCGATAATAAAACTTGTAGAGGATATTCAGCCGGTAGGCTTTGACAAAATAATCCCAGATGGCATCGGCCATCCGGTCCGGGAAAAGATGGACGTGAAAATCAATGACGCTGGACGGCGATGTCTGCATGGCCGGGGGCCTCATTAAAAACAGGACTTTATCTTTTACCTATCTGTCAGGCGCCAAGCCTTAAGATGACCCTTTCAATGTTTAATCGCGCCTGACGTTCGTAGCGGTCAAAAAACAAACTGGTGTAAAAAATGTGGGGCCGGGCAAGAAAGCCGTTCAGAAGTTTAAGCCTTTCCTGACGATACAGCAATTCAGGAACCCAGTCGTATTCTTCCCTTATTTGTTGCTCGTATTCATCAAAGCGAGAACTCTCAGATCCCAAAATAGACAGATCAATATCCACGAGCAGTTCCGCATCTGACCCCGAAGGAGGAACGTTATGCTGTGTTGCCATGATCAGCAAATATATTCGTTCTGCTGCTTCCATCGGCAATCCCGCGGCTAGAACCGTGGAACTGGCCCATTGGGCGCTTTTTAGTTCATTGTCTTTACTTTGGGTGTCATAGAAAGCGTCATGAAACCAAAAAGCCAGGGCCATTTCGTTTGGAAAACGAGCCAGCGTCATGCATTCATCCAGCCGTTCAAAACAGTTTTCCAGGTGTTGCAGCGTATGATATTTGCGGTGCGATTCAGAGTAGCGCGACACAAGGTCCTGATAGAGCAAATCGAGGCTTACACTCTCTGATGTTCCTGCTGCTTTCCATATTGCATGCCATCGTTGAGAAAGATTCATAAGGCATTTCAAAAGGTAAACACACCCCGGTCGTAGATGACTGTCTTGTGGCCGTCCGTCAGATGCGCCGTGACCGTTTTGGGTTCGGTGTTGACCAAATCCCAGTGCAGCGCGGAATCGTTGAAGCCCAGCTTCTTTTTCATGGCGGGCGTCAGTTTGGCCGGGTCGCCACTGAACGTGTCGCTGTAAGATGAGCCCACCGCCAAGTGACAGTTGCCGTCCTTGCCGCCGAAGTTTTCGTCAAAGAGCGTTTCCGCCATGAAGCGGTCGATGCGCGAAAACCGTTTGTCCGTGAGCGAAAATTCTCCCACCTGGCAGGCGCCCGCATCCATCGCCAGTTGCTTTTTCACAAACTCCCGGCCCTGTCCGGCTTCAACTTTTATGACCTTGCCTTTGGCAAAGGTCAGGCGGACATCTTCGATATAATTGCCGCTGCGGAAAGAGGGCAGGTTGGCAAAATAGACGCCCTCCGTCCCGCGCCAGTCGGGCGAAACAAAAACCTCAAAGCTGGGCACGTTGTGGCCGGATACGCCCGCCCATTTGCGTTTCTCGCCGGGCGTAACTTTCAAATCCACGTTTGCCGATTCGATGTGGAAATATTTGACCGGAAGTGAACTTAAATTCTTTTTGATGGCCGTCACCTCCTGGAGAATATGCTGCCATGCGGCGACGGGGTTTTCGGCGTCAAGGTAGCATCCCTTAATGACCTGTGCCGTGTATTGTTTGAGAGACATTTTGGCCTGGCGCGCCAGTTCCTCCGTGGGCAGCAGGCAAAGTGTCCAGCTGTACTGGCGAAGCTCTTCACGATGATCGAGAAGGTCTTTGAGCGGCTTGCGGGCGACAATCGCCTTGCCGATTCTGGCCGGGTCCACATCCTTCAGGTGGGTCAGTGATTGCGGCGCATGCAGAAAAATCCGGCCGCTGATATTCTGGTAAAGCTCCTTGTCACCGGGCGCCAGAAACGTCAGTTGTTTTGCATCGGCTTTTGTATAAAAGCTCTTTTCCATGCCGAAGGTGGCAACCATCCGCTGCACCGGATGGACGCCCATGTCCAGCAGTCGGCTGTAAAGAATCTCGGTGAGCTTCAAGGCGGGTAGATCGTACTGAATCAGCACAATGTCATTTTTTTTCAGAGGCTTCTTCTTCGCCGTTTGCAGACCCCAAAGGAGCACATCGGCATATTTTTCAAGATTATTTTCAGTGAGCATATTTTTTGTTTCCCTTCGATAGTTATTGAAATGTCCGTAAGCTTTTCTACTAGGAAACCACCGAACAGGCAAGCATTTCTATCAGGCTTGATTAATAAAAGCAGTTGAGTCGGGGTGTTCCGTGAGCGAATATGCCCGAAACGTTGTGGCTCTTGGCGAAATGGAGCATAAGACAGACGACTGTTTGAGCCCGCCCAGGCGAGTTTTCGGATGTCGCTAAATGAGCCTTAGAGCCACAGTCGAGGGCATTTTGAGCGAGCGGGACACCCCGGTTCAACTGCCACCGCACAGTATTTGCTGGATACCGGCCTGCGCCGGTATGACGCAGGAGAGAGGGTTCCACTTGCAGCTTATCCTGATAGCTTAAAGGTCACGTGAGGGCACAAGAGCAAAACGACGAAGACATTTTCACCCTTCCTCGATCCCTCACATCAAGGGAGGGAAGTTAAAGTGCGGCGGCATGCGCGGTTTCAGAATGCTTGCACAGATCGCGCACAAGACGCTTGTAAATTGCATCGATTTTTTCCGACGACGGCAGCGTGTTTTTGATCTTTTCGAGATAGCCCCGTTCCTGAATCATTTGAAACGTCGGACGGAAATTGATGTCGTAGATCCAGGCCATCTGAAGCAGCTTGAAGTCGTTGAGCGACTGCAATTGCTGTGTCTTGATCATTTTGCCTTCTTCGAGGCAGGTGATGACGTCATCGGACACGCCGGGCGTATCGGGCAAGTCGAGCTCCACGACGGAACTTCTTTCGTGCGGCGGCGCGTAATAATGGTCCGCAAACAGGTTGAGAATATCGAGCTTATCCGCATCCCGGATCAGCTTGCTGAAATAAAGGCAGGCCGGACTTTCATCTTCCGGAATGCTTATGCGGTTATGATAGGCCACCGCCTTCAGAATAATCTCTTGTGTGTCTTCATTCAATGCGGCCAGTGTTTTTTGTGCTCTAAGCACGTTTACGCCCAGTTGCGCGTGGTTTTGCGATTTGGCGTCTACAAACGTACGATGGCGGGTGAATTGCTCAAACCGGCCGACATCGTGAAACAGGGCGATCGCTTCGGCCAGCCGCAAATGATTGGCGCTTAGATTAAGTCTGCGACCGATATTTAGGATTTCATCGCAGACGCGCAGCGAATGCTGTTCCTTGAGGACAATCGTCTCATGAATGAGTGGATTATCCGTATAAAATGATTGTGCGTAACAGGAGAACCATTCTTTAAGCTGATTCAGGTCATGTTGCGTTAAAAGATATGCGCTGCGAGTTGTCATGATGTTTCCTTTTAGTCGATGCGGATGAAAACCGCGCCTTGCTCGTTTACGGATAATTTGATTTTTGCAAAAGAATGATTGCCGAAAACGTTTTTCATAAATTTCCGATGCACGTTGCTTTTCGTTGCGTCGGTTACAGGCCCGGCGGGACGCAAGACGGCCCCTTTCATTTTTCTGTTCTGCCGGGATGACGAAACAGTCAAAAGCGGCAATTCAATCTTTTCGTTTTCCAGAAAGACAACCAGCGTCGCTTTCGAGCACAGCGGATTGAAATTTTTAATTTCAACTAAATAAACCGGATCTGCAAACAGCTGATCCACACGAAGATGCCCGGAAACCGTCCGATCGAGATCCGGCCCCAAATCCGCCGCCGTGGAGTCGGTCGTGAGAAAAGGCCTTTGCAGCGGCAAATCAGTTTGGGTAAATTGCCAAATTTTGCCGGAAATCGGTTTGGAAAAGAAACCATGCACTCCGTTTGCATTCACCCCTTCCACGCGCAGCTCGCGGGCGTTGTTGCCCTTGCCTGTTTGCAAAATCGTAATGGCCTGCGTGATCCGGCCCAACTGCGGGGAGATGGAGGGCTCTTTTTTCCAATCCTCCGGCGGAAGCGTGCGGACATCCTTTTCCACATTGAGATCAATGATCCGTCGTTCATAACTGTAAGACAGAAAAGGATTGAGCCCCAGCGTGTCGAAGTCGGCCAGACGGGTGTACATTTCTCCTGCGTCGTTGATGACAAACAGCGTGGATGCGCTGGCGGCAAGCGCCCTGGCTTGAAAGCGGCCTCTCAGCGGCCCGCAGATTTCATGGGAAAAGTCGGCGGGCAGCCACGGATCGGCATACGAAATGGTCAAGCCATCATCGCTTAAGGCATACAAGGTGGTGACGCCCGCGCTGATCGCATGAAAATTGCCGTCAATGTCGGAATAGCCGCCGGCAAACGGGCCGCGATGCGAAATCGACCAGGACCGGATCTTTTCGGGAAGACGAAGTTGACGGGAAAGCGGCTGCCCCCATGTGTTGGTCCATTTGCGGGTGCTCCACTTCATGTAATAGATGATTTCGTCATTGCCTATGGCAATGAGGTTGTCGCCGTCGGCGGAAAGCTCAGTGACGGAGGCCGGAGAGTCGAATCCGCCCAATCCCAGAAAGGATGAGGCGGCAGGCAGGCCGGTTTTGCCAAGCAATGTCCAGTTTAAGGAATCTTCTGAGGACGTTGCTCTGGATCTGTGCCAGATTTTTCCTCCGGAAATGGCGACATCGTATTGATGGGTAAAACTCTGCGTGGCGCTGTTGAGAAAAACGCGCCCGGGAAGGTCGGCGGCTTGCGCGGTAAAAGACAGCGCAATCAAAAGCAGGAAAAAATATTTTCGCATGTTCTCACCGTTTATTTGAGCAGGGTTCGTTTTAAAACGTTTAGGCCCTCTGCGCCTTCGTAAATGCGCGCGGTTCGGTCTTCGCCATGCTTCATGTAGAGGCGGACAAATTCCAGGGTCTGCCCGGCGTAGCCGATGGACGGGTTCGGCTCTTTGTGATCAAGCATGTAAAGAGCGAGTTTAACGATTTCATTGGCCGGCATGGTGTCGCGGCCCGCTTTTTTAATCATGCCGGGCACGGGGGGATCGGGCTTGACGACGGCTTGTTTCTGAACCAGGAAGTTGATGTCCGGATGATAGGCCCGATACAGAAGTTCCGTGCAGACCAGTTTATCGTCGGTAAAAAAATCAAAATCAAAATCGTAGGGCCGGCCGTGGTATTTGAGCGCGCGTTTAATGGCGGCGGCGATTTTTGCCTCCTGTTCCCGAGGCGAAAACTTCGGCCGGAAAATGCCGATGTAATCTTTCTGGGCGGCTTCTTCCAGAGAATTAAAGACAACGCCGTCGGAAATGGCTTCCATTACCAGCGCCGGACGATTGTCTTTGGCGGAAAAATAATTCGGCAGGATGTTCTTGGAGATCCAGGGGTCCTCCGCAAGCGTTGTCCCGTCGGCGAGCCTCAGCCCCGACCATTCTTCCTTTGGTCCCAGATACAAAATGCCGTGCGGCCAGAAGCCGCCGAGAAAAGCATTGGAGAGGTAGTGGTCCATGCGCTCGATGAGCAGATCGCCGGGTTTCAAATGCGCTTTCATATCCGCCATCTGCCGGTCCGTGATGGAGGGGGCGGAGCTGGAAAATCGCGTGTCGCCGACGACCGTGGCAATGCCCATGGTGACCCGATACAAAGGAAACTTGACGCTGTTTTTCACGCGCGCATCCCAGAGCTCTTTAAACGCGCGCGTGTCGGATATTTTTTGCGCGGTAAGCGTCCGGCGGTTCTTTTCGATTCTTTCCACCGCCTGCCTCATTTGCGCGGCAAGCGGCGAACGCAATATGTCGATGTCGGAAACTTTTGCATCCAGCGATCGCATGCCGTGCAGAAAATGCAGCAGAGGAACGCTAAGCCGGCTCTTCAAGAGGTCCCTAATAGCGCCGGGCGGAATTCGCGTGGAGACACGGCCGTCGAGATTGAAGAATCCGGCCGGAACTTCGGAATCCAAAATGATGAAGATCGGATTGCGACGGTACCAGGATTCTTTAAAGATGTTGAGGGTTGCCCGGCCGCCGGTGACGACATTTAAAAACCAGTCCAGATAAGTCCGATACATGCCCGAGCATTGCGCCAGCAGCAGGCGCGCTTCGGCGGGATAGGGGAATTCCGGGTCGGATTCGGCGAGCCTCCAGCGTGCCATGGTGTTTTCCAGGCGCTGGAAGGTCAGCATCACGCGAAACTCGATGAATCGCACATCGGTCAGTTCCGTATCGGAAAAAAAATTCTTTTCATCGGCCTTTTTATTGCGCGTCATGGCCGTATCGATCAGGTCGTCGAGACGGAGAATATCGAAGCGCAATTCGTCGTCCATGCGGGCGGTTTTTTGAAAATCGCGTTTCAGCGCCGCTTTCAGATCGCTTGGGGCTTCTTTTTTATACCAGGTCACCGACCGGCTGCGGTCGAAGTGGTCGGCCAGCTCCTCCAGAATCTGCTCGTCGGAAATGATAAAGGCGCGGTCGGAAGTATTTCCCGGCGCTCTGAGCGTAATTTCGATGCCGATTATTTTCTTGTTGAATTTCAGCGCGGGAGCTTTCTGCATCGAACCCGGCGGGACAAAACGGATTTGAACATCGAAGAAATCGAATGCCGATCTCCGGTAGGCCTCTCGCACCTCTTCGAGCTGCCGAAGCAGCAGGCGTTCTTCTCGCACACGAAGTCCCGGATTGTGCAGATCGAATCTGCCGATTGTGGAATAAGAGGTGGAGACGTTAAGCGGCAAATGCCAGTGAGAGCGGACGAAAAACCGAAGCCTGGAAACCCCTTGCATCGCGGGAGACTGGTGTTCGGAACCGATGGATGCGGCGGCTAATGCCTTGGCGCCAAAGACCAGATCGCTGTCTTTGGAGGCGGCAAGAAGATTGCGCGAGAGGTTCAGACTGAGCAAGGCTCCTTGGCGTGATTTCAGCGTTTCCGGAACTTCTTTCAACCGGTTTCCGGACAGATCGACGACTTTCAGCATATCGTTTTTGATAAACAAGTCTGCGGGAAGTTCATTTAATTGATTATCGGTCATGAAAACGCTTGTGAGACGCGGGTTTTCAAAAAATGCGCCGGGCGAAACGGCTGATAATCTGCAACCGGAAACTTCAAGATGTTTCAGATTCGGAAGACAGTGCAGTTCGTTCCCGAGTCTTTTCAGAGGATTTCGGGCCAGTATCATTGTTTCAAGACCGGAAAGCCCCGAGAAAGCGGCTGCATCAAGCGCCGTGAGACGGTTCCCTTCAATATCCAGAATTTTGAGTCCGGAGAGGCCTTCGAAATCACCGGGCTTCAGCGCGGTCATTTCTCTTTCAATGACCTGGAGGTATTCGATTTCCTTAAGTTCGGAGGCTTTGATCGACTGGCACAGCACGGCGCCGCCCACGCCCGATGTGAATCGCTGGGCGGCCACTTCCTTTTGAATGGCGATGCGAACCGGCTCCGTTCGATTGCAGATGGAAACGACGTTTGGCGACGGCGGTTGGGCCGATGCCGAAAGAGCAGGCGTAAATGAAAAAGTAGAGATGAACAGCATGAAGAGGGTAAGAATCTGTTTTTTCGTTCCGGTTTTCGCATGCATGGATGCATTTCCTTTTGTCGATTTTATGTCTGGGGCGATAAGTTGAACCATCCCTTAGACAAAACATCAGATCATGTCAATAATTATTCACTGATTCCAAATAGATAAAAAACCCTAAGAAGCAAACGCCTGCTTGAATTTTACCCCCCTTTCTGCTACCTTGCGCAAATTAACAAAATGTCTGCATTTTTGCGGCCTGAAAGGAAAAAATTGAAGTATTATCCGGTCTTCTGGGACATTAACGGGAAAAAATGCGTCGTCGTCGGCGGAGGCGAAGTAGCGGCAAGGAAAGTCGAGCGGCTGCTTGCTTGCGGCGCGAAGGTTTTTGTGGTGAGCCCGCGGCTGCATCCCGATCTGGATAAGATGAAAAAAGAAAGACGTATTGAACATATAGATGATGAATACGCGGTGGAATATCTTTACGGGGCGACGCTGGTGATCGGGGCGACAAATAGCGATAAGGTGAACGCCGCCGTTTCCAATGACGCCCAAAAAAGAAACATTTTGGTCAATATTGTCGATGATCCGGAAAAATGTAATTTCATTTTGCCATCTCTCGTGGAGCGGGGCGATCTGACCATCGCCTGCGGCACGGGGGGCGTTTCGCCTGCGCTTGCGCGCATGCTGCGCGAAGAACTGGAAGCGGTTTATGGCGAGGAATATGCCATGCTCCTGAATATTCTTGGACAACTCAGAAATAAAATGGAAAGAAACGCCGGGATCGGTCGTAAATGGTTCGATCAGTTGATGGCGGCGGGGCTTCTGGAGGCCATTCGGCAAAAAAACGAAAGCAAAGTGAAACAAACGGTTTTCGACATAACTGGCGAGGAGGTGCGGCTTGACTGATTCGGAAACGCTTTTGTTCGCTCTGTCGTTTGTCTGTATTGCTGTCGCCGCGCTGGGGTATCTGCTGTCTATTCTGGCGCAGAAAGTCCGGTTGGCCAAAATGTCCACCTGGATTCTGGCGGCGGGGTTTGTTTTTTTGACGTTGAATCTTATAACGGCGTTTTTTCAGTCGTCGCCTTGGGGCGGTTTCGGTTCGCGCCGTTTTCTTTCTATTTACGCTCTGGCGCTTGCCGGCATTTATCTGGGGCTGCAATTCAAAACCAAAACCCGCGTGCTGGGCGCTTTCGTCGCCCCGCTCATTTTAATCTTTATGATTATCGCGGCCGGTCAGGAATCGGCCAAAAATCTGGTGCCGCCCGCCTGGCAGGGATGGCTGACGGTTCTTCACCTCATTTTAGCCATCATAGGTGAAGCGCTTTTTGTTCTGGCCTGCGGCGCAGGCGTCATGTATCTGATTCAGAACAATCTGCTCAAACATAAAAAACCGGGAAAGATGAGCAGGCTTCTGCCGTCTCTGGGCGATCTGGACAGGATCAACGCCATCGGGCTTTTGTGGGGTTTCGTTTTTTTAACCCTCGGCATGATCGGTGGGGCGGTTTTTGCCGCTTTCGTCTGGCAGGATGCCTGGCTATACGATTCCAAGGTGATCTGGGCGTTCATTGTCTGGGGAGTTTACGGGATTCTGGTGCATCAGCGTCTGGCCATCGGCTGGAAAGGTTCCCGGATGGCCGTCTTGTCCTGTGCCGTATTTTTGCTGTTTATACTGTCGGCGTTGGTCATTCGTTTTTGTTTATCAACCGTGCATAATTTTATTTGAACATGATTGTACTTGTCGGATTAAATCATAAAACGGCGCCGCTTGCCGTGCGCGAAAAACTCTTTGCCGGGTGCCAGGAGCGAATCAATCTGCTTGCCGACCTGAAGGCGATCGAAGGCGTTCGGGAGGCGCTGCATCTGTCCACCTGCAATCGCGTGGAGCTGATTGCCGCGGCGGACGATGCGACTTTGGCCATGTCCGGACTCAAAGCCTATCTGACGCGTTACGGCGGCCTGACCGGCGATGAGGCGGCCGCCTGTCTGTACGGCTATCAAAATGATGAGGCGATCCGGCACCTGTTTTGCGTGGCCTCCAGCCTCGATTCTCTGGTCATGGGTGAAGCGCAGATTTTGGGCCAGGTCAAAGACGCCTATCGTCAGGCGCTGGCGCAAAACGCCACCGGCATCGCGCTCAACCGGCTCATGCACCGGGCGTTTCGCGCGGCCAAGCGCGTGCGCACGGAAACCGGCATTGCCGCAAATCCCGTGTCGGTAAGTTTTGCGGCGGTGGAACTGGCCAAAAAAATCTTCGGAACGCTTACCGGAAAGAAAATTCTGATTATCGGCGCGGGCGAAATGGCGGAACTGACCGCCATGCATCTCATGGGCAACGGCGCGGAGGAAATTACCGTCGCCAACCGCTCGACGGCCCAGGCGGCAGCCCTTGCCCAAAAGTATCACGGAAAAGCCGTGGGGCTGGATTCTCTTGATGAATCGCTTTACGATGCCGATATTGTCATCAGTTCCACCGGCGCGCCTATGTACGTGGTGACCCAGGAGATGGTCCACCGGTGTTTGCGCAAAAGAAAGAACCGGCTGCTTTTCCTGATCGACATCGCCGTTCCCCGCGACATTGATCCGGCGGCGGATGCCATCGAAAATGTCTATCTGTACAACATCGATCATCTGCAGGACATTGTCGATGAAAACATGAAAAATCGCCGGCGCGAGGCGCTGCGGGCCCGGCAGATTGTGGATGAAGAAGTCGTGCAATACGCAAGCTGGCTTAAGGAACTGGAAGCCGTGCCGACGATTGTGTCGCTTCGAACCAAGGCCGAAGGCATTGTTAGAACCGAACTGGAGAAAGCCCAAAACTGGATGGGCCGTCTGGAGAACGGCGACCGCGAGAAGGTGGAAGCGCTGATAAACGGCATCGTCAACAAAATTCTGCACGCGCCGGTGGCGGTGATGAAAGAGGAAAGCGCCTCGCTTGATTCGCAGGACATCGTGGCGGCCGCAAGGCAACTCTTTAGATTGGATGACTAGCATTAGGGAACGGTTCGCAAGTCCGGCGTATGCCGGATCAAACCGTTCCCTGCCTTTACAGTCCTTTTTTTCAAAGGCGGCTGTAAGGGGATTCGAGCAAATCTCGAGGCTTCCCCCTTTTTTAAAGGGGGAATGAGGGGGATTTTAAAGCAAACAAATCCTCCCCAACCCTCCTTTAAAAAGGAGGGAGTAAAAAGGAAACAGGATGGGTATGAAAATTAAAATCGGAACGCGCGGCAGCAAATTGGCGCTCGCACAGACACATTCAGTTGTGGAGCAATTAAAAAATATCGCGCCTGAGATTTCGCCGGAAGTATGCGTTATCAAAACCAGCGGCGACATCATGCAGGACGTCTCGCTTATGCAGATTGGCGGGCAAGGGGCGTTTGTCAAGGAAATCGAAGAAGCGTTGCTGGCGGGCAAGGTGGATCTGGCCGTGCACTCCATGAAGGACGTGCCGGGTGAAATTCCGGAAGGACTGACCTTTGCGGCCATTTTAAAGCGCGAGGATGTGCGCGATGTTCTGGTGAGCCGCGGCAAAGTTAAATTCGAGTATCTGCCCAAAGGGGCGAGAATCGGCACCGGATCGCAGCGGCGCGGCGCGCAGTTAAAGGCGTTCATGCCCGATCTGGAAATTGTGCCGCTTAGGGGCAATATCGATACGCGGCTCAAAAAAATTGAAACGGAAAATCTGACCGGTATTGTTCTGGCGGCGGCGGGGCTCAAGCGGCTGGGCTATGTGGAAGCCGTGACGCAGTTTCTGCCGACGGAAATCATGCTGCCCGCGGTGGGGCAGGGTGCGCTGGGTTTGCAGGCGCGGGAAAATGACGCGGCCCTTATTTCGCTTTGCGCCAAACTCAATCATCACGCCACATCCGTGGAAGTGACGGCGGAGAGGTCGTTCCTGAAAGCTTTAGGCGGCGGCTGCCGTCTGCCCATTGCCGCTTACGGCCTGATCGAAAACGGCCGGCTGACGCTGGAAGGGCTTGTGGCGGCGCCAAACGGAACGAGTTGGGCGCGGGATAAAGTCTGGGGAGAACTTGCTGAAGCCTTCGCCATGGGCCAAAAGCTTGCGGACATGGTTCTGGAAAAAGGCGGCAGAAAATTGCTGGAGTTGATGTAGCGGGGGTCATTCCCGCCCGGCATACGCCGGGTGAACATCCGGCGGGAAATAAAACGTCATT
>CAZGDK010000087.1:0-13323 GCA_964525155.1 uncultured Smithella sp.
TTGCTGTCAAAGTCGGGAGAAGATCCGGCACTGAATAATCAATGCATAATGCCGTCAATAACCCCGAAGGGGTTTTACGTTTATAGCTGGTCATCACATTAAATGTTCGACCCCGACGGGGTCGTAGATTATTTGTGAATGAATATTTCTACAAACCTGTTATCCCCGGCATGCGCCGGGCTATTCGCCTTCGGGATAAAAATGGCGCCTTCTCTTCATCCGTTCGCCTTCCGTCTGACGTCGTCCATCTGAACGGAGGCCCGGCGCAGAAGATCGGCAATCTCCGCCTGCGCGGAAGGCGTAAGCGACTGGAGCTTGCCCATCTTCGCGTTCAAATCGCTTAGCGTCGCGGTCATATCCTTCATCAGGGCCGACAAATCAACAGCCGCCGCGGGCTCGACCTGCGGCTTGATTTCCACAGGCTGTGCGCCGGAAATAATCCGGATTTCTTCCAGGTATTCCGGAATGGTGACAGGCAGGCCGAATTTTTCCTTGATCAATGACGCCAGGTGCTGCTGCGCGGAATATTCGCCGTGCACCAGAAAGACCTGCAGACCCTTCTTCTGAAAATTGTCCAGCCATTCCAGAAGCTGATCCTGGCCGGCATGAGCGGAAAAACCGTTGATCGTAAACACTTTGGCTTCCACCGCAATGTCTTCGTTGAAGATGCGGATTTTTTTTGCGCCTTCGACAATCTTGCGGCCCGGCGTGCCTTCCGCCTGAAAGCCGACAAAAACAACACTTGCGCCCGGCCGCCACAAATTATGACGCAGGTGGTGTTTGATGCGCCCGGCGTTGGCCATGCCGCTTGCGGAAATAACAATCGCCGCCTCTCTCGTTTCATTGATTTCAATGGAATCTTGCGTGGACGTGGACATCCGCAAATTGGGCAGCCGCAGCGGGTCCTCGCCGTTTTTGAGCAGTTCCTGCGTTTCGCCGTCCAGATACGACGCGTAGCGGCGGAAAATTTCCGTGGCCTTAATTGCGAGCGGAGAGTCCAGATAAATCGGCATATCATTGGGAAGGCGTCCGTCGCGGGACAGCAGATGCAGGGAATAAAGAATCTCCTGTGTCCGTTCCACGGCAAACGCGGGAATGACGACTTTTTCACGATTCCGGTAACTGTACTGGATGGCTTCCGCCAGTTCGTCGAGGCTTTCCTGTTCGCCCTTGTGGTTGCGGTTGCCGTACGTCGATTCCATGAACAGATAATCCGCCTGATGCACGGAACTGGGGTCTTTCATTAATAACTGATTGGGACGGCCGATATCGCCTGAAAAAACCAGCTTCACGGACCGGCCGCCTTCTTCAATGAAAAGCTCCGCAATGGCCGCGCCCAGAATGTGGCCCGCGTCCTGAAAACGGACGCCGATGCCCGGGGCGGGCTGGAAGAGATCATCATATTTCCGGGTTTTGATAAACGGTATCACCGCTTCCGCATCCTTGATCGTATAAAGAGGCACGGCGTCCGCTTTCAAACCTGTTCGCTGCATGCGTTTATTCCTGCCGGCGGATTCCACCTCCTGGATATGCGCGCTGTCCAGAAGGAGAATTTTCAGCAGGTCGCCTGTGGGCTCCGTGGAATAAATAGGACCGGAAAACCCCTGCTGCACCATGCGGGGCAAGAGTCCCGAATGATCGATATGCGCGTGTGTAATGATAAAGAAATCAATTTTGCCCGGATCATAGGGCGTAACATCGAGGTTTCGCTTTTCAATCTGGTCCGATCCCTGGTGCATGCCGCAGTCAATGGCAAACCGCACAGAGTCCGTTTCAACAATATAGCAGGATCCGGTAACCGTCCTGGCCGCACCGAGAAATTTAATTTTCATGAATAAACCTTTAAAATGGGCTATGGGCTATAGGCGATGGGCGATGGGCGATAGGGCATGGGCTTTATTTATCCCCTTGCCTATTGCCTATTGCCTGTTGCCTGTTTTCTTTTTTTATTCTTTTCCCGCTTTCTTTTGTTTCTTCGCTTCCTTTTTTTCTTTTGCAGTTTTGGCCGGCTTCTTCTTGGTATCTTTTTTCACATCTTTGGACTTTGCCATCGTTTCATCCTCCGTTAAAATTATTAATATTAAATAGGTGGATCATTCCACCCTTCCCCTTGAAACCTTAATCCTTGATCCTTGTACCTTGAACCTATTTTTAAACTTTCCCCGAGCTCAGCAAACTGCGTTCAATATCCATAATCGCTTTACCCAGCGCAGCCTCTCTGGTCTTGTCGTCATGGCGGAAGGCAACGCTGACATATTGGATATTCCGATTGGCCGCGCTGGCATCGGGATAGTTGACGTTCCTGATCAGAGCATCCACATCGAATGATTCGTTCCCGATTATCAGTTTGAATTTCAACGTATCGCCGGGCCGCAGGTTAAACTCCCGCCGGGGACACGTAAACTTTGCTCCGCCGATGGAAATATCCAGCAAATTGACTTTCTCGGTCTCGATAAAAAGACCAACATCGGCATCCGACGGCGGTTTCACCCGAAAATACATACGGAAATCCGTTGGTTCCGGTGAACTGTTTTTTTGAATTTTTAATGCCTCGACGATCGTGCCGGAAGAAATTTCATAATCGGGAATAAATCCGACTAATTTCGCGGAAAAACCAAAACGGATCACCCTGGCGTCGGTCTGAATTAAAAAAGTCACCACCATGCGGCGGTTCAGATACTTGGCATTGAGCGCCGGTGACGTCTGGGAAAGAATAAGAAACTTCTGATCAAGATCATAAACAACCGCTTTCATATAATGGGCAGAGGGCTGATTGAGTTCATTTTCAAAAACGATGTCCAGCGGCATGCCGGCTTTAATTTCAGGTTTATTCATGAATAAGCGCCCGTTTCCCCGGTTGAAGTACGGTGTCTTTAATATCAAAATATCCTTGAAAATAAAAGGCGAAAGGAACGATAATCTCACCTCCCTCGATGGAAGGGGCAGGGAAGGGTGAAAACAAAGGCTTGCGCCACCAGGGGCTCAGGCCTGTCGTGAGCCGGTTTTTTTGCACAGGTTCACGTTAGAACAAGGGGTCTTGCCACCTTCAGGTGGTTGCAACCCCTTGTTCCGGTATAACACCGCATCAGTGATTTATGAGGAACGACACTAGCCCTGCGGCCAGGATAATGAATTCCATCGGACATTATTCTGTGGCTGAAAGTATTACAGGGTTTTTTTTCGTGTGTTAAAAACCACACACAAATATCATATAAACAGAAAATGAACGTCGTTTTGTGATTTCTATCACAAATGACGTGGCAAAATAACAACATAATATATGGTTTTTTCAACACACACCCAAAGACATCATAATTTGTATATATCAAATAATATTATATACATATTTAAATAAACCCCATTTTCAACCAGAGATTCACGTAATCGAATGTCGATGCGAGAAAATTATTTTTTCACTATTCGCACCTATTTTAATATATGGCACTTGATTTGCTAAAAAGAAAGCAAACGCGATGGACAAGGCAGCCGGGAAAAAGGCCTTGACAAGCCCGGCAGGCCGATGCTAGTTTTCCCGCCGTGTGCCTTGCGGAGATGTTTAGCCGTGGGGTACGCAGCGGAAACAGAAGTTGCCTTTTTTAAGAAATGCCCGTTTTGAGAAAAAGGCGGAAACATTTGAACTCTATGAATTTTTAGGAGGAAAAAATGAAGAGATTTTGGTTAGTTTTGCTGTCACTGGGGTTAATCGTCTCCTTTAGCACAGCAGCAATGGCCGTTGACGTACAGATCGGCGGCGAGTACTTCGTGGGTGGCATGTATATTGACAAAATGGCGTTAGTAAAAGATACAGATGGTGCATCAACCAGTACAGCCTTCTTTTATCAGAGACTGCGCCTGAACGCAAACTTCACAATCGATCCGGGCCTGCATCTGTTAGCCCGCATGGACGTCATGGAAAGACAGTGGGGCGCTGCAAGAGGAGCAAATCAGCCTTATGATTCAGCCGCTACCCGCGCTGAAAATGAAAACATCGCTTTCGATCACCTGTATGTCCAGTACACCTCGCCGGTTGGCATGTTCACCGTCGGCGCGATGAATGACTACGCTTGGGGTACCGTATTTGGTGACAGATCCAAGCCCTCTCTGAAAGTTGCTTGGACGGGCGCGTTTGGTCCCGTCATTACCGGTTTGCAGATTGTTAAAGAAACGGACGCGAGCCGTTCTGCCGTTAATACAGCTACAACAGCAAACGATGTTGATGGTAGCGGTTATATCGCTTTTGTGAATTACCGTTTGAAAACCGGCGGCGTTGGTTACCTGTTCCGCTGGAACCGTAATGCTTCTGGAAAACCGACTGGCTTAGGTTTAACCGCAAACACGTTCAGCCATGTGCCTTATTTCAAATTGAGACTGGGCCCGGTGGCTCTGGAAGGCGAAGCCAACTATACCCACGGCAGCCTTGATTACAACGTTACTTCTACTATCAACCCCACCGCTAATATCGACAGCTGGGCTGCTTACCTCAACGCGGATGCCGATTTCGGTATGGCTTATGTCGGCGGTACCTTTGCTTACCTGAGTGGTCAGATCAATCCTGATGAAGCAGCCGCAAATAACTGGGCTCCCGGCCAGTTCGTCAATGCTACCAGAAGAACAGGACTGCTCTCCGGCGGTACGGACTTTAACCCCTGCTTGATCCTGTGGAACTATGAACGCTCCTACTTTGCAGGCGGCCTTTCCGGAAACAATGTTGACGGTGTCGGCCTTAACAGCAATGGTATGACCAACACCTATTTCTTCCAGGTCAACGGCGGTGTCCGTCCGGTTGACAAACTGGATATCAACCTGGCTGTTGCCTATGCCAACGCCGTTGTAAAACCGGCAGGCTTCCTGAACAATGACTATGGTTGGGAAGTTGACTTGACCGCAACCTACAAAATCACCAACAACCTGTCCTACATGCTGGGTGGTGGTTACCTGTTCACAGGTAAATTCTTCAAAGGCGCCAGCGAATCCGCTGAAGTCCAGAATGACTACCTGGTCCTCAACAAGCTGACTCTGTCCTTCTAGGACAAGGCTGAAGACTGAAGACCAAAGTCTGAAGGTTAAAAAGCAAGGCCCGGCGGGGAAACCCGCCGGGTTTTTTATTTCCCAAATTTCCCATGTCCGCGAGACGAGGCACGCCGGTTTCTCGGGCAAAAAATATTTTACTAAGAGGGCTTGTTTATGCTAATTTGCGTCGCGTTTTCCGTGCGCAGGCTTAACGCTTTGGCCGCCGGAAGAGACGCTGCATGCTTTCAATGAACAATCGATATCAGGGAGGTTACAATGAAACATTTCGGAATGATTTTATGTCTGCTGGTCTTGAGTCTTGTGCTGACCCAGCCCGCCGGGGCCGCCGATGTCAAGATAAGCGGTGAATTTATTGCAGGCGGCATGTACCTCGACGGCACAACCGTCAAGAAAGACGTGGGGCCGAGCACAGCCTTTTATTTTCAGCGTCTGCGCGCAAAAGCCGATTTAATCGTCGCGCCGGGCCTTTCGCTCATCACGCGCTTCGATGTCATGGAACGCGCCTGGGGCGCGACGCGCTCATTACCGTCCACATCGCTTGACACCATGTCCGCCGGCACGCGGGCGGAAAATGAAAATATCGCCTGGGACTGGCTTTATATCCATTACACGTCGCCCATCGGTTTGTGGCGCATAGGCTACATGACGGACGGCGCCTGGGGAACCGTGTTCATGGACACCTCCACGCCCAAGGGCAAAGTCGCCTGGAGCTACAATGCGCCGTCGTGGATGTTTACGATTCAAATCGTCAAAATGGCCGAATACAGTTTCTCATCGGTCAACCCTGCCGCCGCAGCCGATCTGGACGACAACAAATACTGCACGGCGTTTCGTTACAAATGGAAAAACGCCGAGACGGGCATTCTCATCGGCCTGGGCCGGGGCGCTTCCAAAAAGCCCGCGCCGGACAGCTACAAGGGCCTTTACAACAACTTCATGCCTTACGCCAAGGCGCAGATCGGTCCCGTCAAGCTTCAGACAGAGCTGATTTATTTTGTGGGAAAATTGAAAGATTATGAAGATGACGCGGCCCGGGAGGATGTGGGCATGAGCACGTTGTCCGCATGGCTTGACGCGACAGCGGATTTCGGCAAGTTTTACGCGGGCGGCACGCTGGCTTACGTGTCGGGCGATGATCCCGGCACAGCCGACAAGGTGGAAGGCGACGCTATGCGCAACAACGGCGGACGCGATTGGAATCCCTGCCTGATCATGTGGAACGATGAACGCAGCTACTGGACGGGAAATGTCGACGGCTACGCGGACGGCACGACCGCGGCCAGACAGACAAGCCCCATGTACAACACCTGGTTTTTCCAGGGCCGCGCCGGTGTAAAACCGATGGATAAAATGAACATCATGGCCTCGCTTTCCTACGCCAACGCCGACAAAAAACCTACTTCCGCCTGGCTGTATAACGACTACGGGTGGGAATTCGATTTGACGGCCACGTACAAAGTCACCAACAATCTGTCGTACATGCTGGGCGGCGGCTATCTATTCACCGGCAAATATTTCAAGGCGGCAACGGAAGCCAACAACGTCCGCGACAACTATCTGCTGATCAACAAGCTGACGCTCACCTTCTAGGCCATTAGGCGGTAGACTGTTAGGCTGTTAGGAAAAACAAAACGAAAAGCCCGGCGGGTCCATTCCCGCCGGGCTTTTTGTCTTCATGACCTGTAGGGAACGGTCGCGACCGTTCCCTACACTATTTATTTCTTCTTCTCCACAATGGTGGCCTTGTATTTTTTCTTCAGACGTTCAAGTTCGCTTTCGATCAAGCGATCCCGGTTTTCGTTATCCACTTGCGCGGTGACATTTTCCTTCACCTCGCTAAACGCCATCTGCTTGGAGGGCACAACATCCTCCACCCGCACAATATGAAAACCGAATGGCGTCAAAAAAGGCTTGCCAAGCTCGCCTTTTTTCATCTTGAACACCGGCCCGGAAAATTCCGGGACCATTTGCTCGAACTGAAACAGCCCCAGATCGCCGCCCTGCTTTTTATTGTTGTGATCCTCCGAGTGTTGTTCGGCCAGTTTTTCAAAATTGCCGCCCGCCAGGATCTCCTGATAAAGGGCCTCGGCCTTCGCCTTGGCCCGGGCGACATCTTCCGGCTTTGTATCCGGCTTGGATTCAATCAGAATGTGGCGCGCGCGAACAAACGCCGGCGTCATGAATTCCTCCTTGTGTTTGTCATAAAACGCCTTGCATTCGGCCTCCGTGGGCGGGGGCAGTTTTTTAATTTTAGCGTTCATGTATTCTTGCAGCAGGATGGAATCCGCCGTATCCATCAGGCGAATGGCCACCCGTTTTTCTTTATCGAGCTTCTGCGCCCGGGCCTCCGCCCCCGCGGTTTTGATCTGGATCAAACTGTCCAGATAGTGGCGCATTTGCTTGGGGTCTTTCAACTGCTCCTGCATTTCCGGAGAAAAGGCCTGAATACGGAGATCAACCTCCGCTTTCGTAATGACCTGATCGCCCCAGCGAATCAGAACGTCGTCGCCTTTGGCTTTGGCCGCCCCGCAAACGCTCCCCGGCATCGCCAGCATTAAAGACCCCGCGATCAAAATGAACAGCGCGCATAATCCAAATCCGTTTGATAATGTCTTCCCCTTCATGCTCGTTCTCCTTCATGTTGTCTTGATGATTGGTGTCTCCCCCATGCATCCGGATGATACGGCAGGCATGGACGCGTGAACGTTGATCTAACATAATCGCGGCGGGAAGAGAACAAGAAATATCCCGGCAAAAACTCGGCGGCATTCGGTTAACCGGCATCGATCCCGCAAAAATAATCGTTCAATCTGCTTGACATCGGGAACCGTTTTCATATAGAAAAATGACATAATTTTTTTAAAAAATACACGGATGTATGAAACGACATGGTCAGGCGGCCTCCATTGAAAAAATGCATTGCTCATTTTCCAATGATTCTTCCATTTCACTTCAACAAAAAATTCTTTTTTGAGGGATTGAACTCATGACAGCCGAAACAATAAAGATTGTTTATGGTGTGGTCCTTGTTATTGCCATGTTTGTCGCTACCTGGATTGTTGTGGTCACCTGGCGGTGGCGACGGGTTCCCGGCGCCAAACCGCTGATGGTGCAGATGCTCGGCGAAGGCGTCTGGACGCTGTGCTACGCGCTGTTTCTGTTTGGTTTCATGCATCCCCCAAGTGAGCCTTTTTTCTGGTCGAAACTATTGTTTGTGGGCGTGGTGATGGTGCCGGCCGGGTTCCTGGTGTGGACGGCGCGCTACACGCAGCGCGACGGCTGGGTCAACAAATGGACGATCGCGCTTTTGTGCATCGAGCCGATTCTTTTCAACCTCATCATCTGGACGGATCACTGGCACCATCTCTTTTCCGGCAACTACGCGCAAACCGGAAAACTGGGCCCGGCCTTCAACCTGCACACGCTTTATTCCTACATCCTGCTGCTCATCGGCGCCGTAATGCTGGTCATTCACTGGCTGCAAATGCCCCCGGCTTACAAAAAACAGGCCTTTCTGGTGCTTCTGGGCCTGATCGTCTCCACAATCGCCAACGTGCTGACGGTGGCGCTTTTGCCGGTGCTGAAACTCGATTTCTCTCCGCTGGGATTTGTGGTCGCCGGCGTTACCTTTACGTATGCGCAGTTGCGCCACCGGCTGTTTGACATCATGCCGGTCGCCCGCCACGCTGTCGTGGACGGTATGCGCGACGGTGTGATGGTGCTCGACACCGACGGACGGCTCATCGACATGAACCCCGCCGCGCAAAACATGATGAACGCCACCATTCGTAATTCCCTGGGCGAGCTGGCCGTCAAGGCCCTTCCGGCCTGGGCGGACATCGAACGGCAAATCGGCGATCAGGCGGATGCCAACATCGATCTGCATATTCCCCCGGACATCAAACGTCATGTCGATCTGACCGTAACCCTCATGCACGACAAGCGCGGCCAGGCAGCCGGCAAGGTAGTCATTTTCCGCGACGTCACACACGTCCGCAAAATTGAAGGAGACCTTCGGGCCTCCAACAAGGAGCTGACGCAGAAAATCGAACAGATTGAAGCGCTTCAGGAGCAGCTCCGGCAACAGGCCATCCATGATCCGCTCACCGGATTGTACAACCGTCGTTTCCTGGAAGAAACGCTGGGGCGTGAACTGGCGCAGGCTCAGCGCTCCAATGAAGCCTTAAGCATCGCCATGATCGACATCGACCGTTTTAAGAGCGTCAACGACACGTACGGCCACAGTGTGGGCGATCTCTTCCTGATCGCGCTGGGCGACATGCTCGAACAGCACACGCGCACCGGCGACGTGGCCTGCCGTTTCGGCGGCGAAGAATTTATCGTGGTCATGCCCGGCGCGCCGCTGGAGGTGGCCGCCAAACGGATCAACGAATTCCGGTTGACCTTCGGCGCCGTGAAAATCGACGTGGCAGGCAAATTGGTCAGCGCGACATTTTCCGCCGGCGTGGCAGGCTTCCCGCTGCACGGGACAGATGATAAAACCATTATCGCAGAGGCGGATCGCGCCCTTTATTCCGCCAAGGATGCGGGACGCAACCGTGTCATGGTCGCCCAGAAGGAATACGTCTGATCATGAAAGTTAAAGGCGTTCGCGGCGGCACGGCATCCTCCGGCGGCACTTCTTCCGTTTCTTCTCAGCGCACCCGTCTCACGCTTTTGATTCTGGTGTGCTTTTTCCTGTCGGGCATGACAGCCCTGATTTATGAAATCGTCTGGATGCGCCTCATATCGCGCATCATCGGCGGCGCGCCGTTTGCCGTGAGCACCATTCTCGTCGTCTTTATGGGCGGTCTGGGCATCGGCAGCTGGCTGGCCAGCCGCAAGGCAGACGCCATCGATCACACACGCCTCATCCGGGTGTACGGTTTTCTGGAACTGGGTATCGGGCTTTACGCGCTGTGCGTTCCGGTGTTGCTGTGGCTGCTCAAATGGGTCTATATCGCCTCTTACGACCGCCTTTTTGAATACACCCTTTTGTACAATATTCTAATCTTCGCGGGCGCGCTTCTTGTGTTATGCGCTCCCGCCGTCTGCATGGGCGCGACGCTGCCCATTCTCTGCCGCTTTTACGTGGAAAACCTTGATGAACTGGGCGCGCATACCGGCCGCCTCTATGGGCTAAACACCATTGGCGGCGCTTTCGGGTCTTTGATCTGCGGCTTCTGGCTGATCGCGGCGCTGGGCGTTTACGGCGCCATGGCACTGGCCGTTTGCGTGAACATCGCCATCGGTGTTTCCTGCATTTACGCGGGGAAAAAAGCGCAGGCCTTCCCAGCCGCACCAGCAACAGCAGCAGGATCATTCCCGCGTGGGCGGGAATCCAGTATTGCCAATCAACTTCTGGATTCCCGCCCACGCGGGAATGACGAATCAAGCGCTTCCCAAAAAGCTCTGAGGCCTACCACCCAGCGAATCGGAGCGCTGGTCATTTTTGCCGTCTCGGGCTTTTGCGCAATGTCATATGAAGTGCTCTGGACCAAACTGCTGGGCCTGATGATCGGTCCCACAACGTATTCTTTTACCATTGTGCTCGTTGCATTCATCGTGGGACTGGCGCTGGGCAATATGGTGTTCGGACTGTGGGCGGACCGCGCGCGCAACGTTTTCGGACTGCTCATCGTCACTCAGGTTCTGGCCGCGGCGGCGGCGCTTGGGGTAAGCCAGCTAATGGGGCAAAGCCAGCTTTTTTTCGCCAAGCTGCTTTATACATTTTCCGATTCCTTTGCCCTGCAAAGCCTGATTAAAGCCCTAACCGTCTTTGCGATTATGATGATTCCGACCTTTTTTCTGGGGGCCTGCTTTCCGCTGGCCATTAAAATTTATACCCGATCGCTCAACCGCGTGGGCAATTCCATCGGGGTGGCGTATGCCGTCAATACGGCAGGCGCGGTGGCCGGTTCGTTTCTCTCCGGATTTGTGCTGATTCCCCTTCTGGGCAAGGAGGCATCCTTGAGCCTTGTGACGGGCATACAAATGGCCGTCCCGCTGATGGTCGCCCTGATCATCTGGCCAGGCAGGGACAAAGCGGCGCTTGCCGCCCGCGCCGCGTTCGCCTGCGCGCTGGCCCTGGGCCTTGCGCTTTGCGTTTTCTTTCCGTCCTGGAACCGGCTGGCGCTGGCCACGGGCAAATATCACCGTTTCGATGAGCTGAAAATTCTGGAAGTGGTGGCCAACGGCCCCGGCTGGTTTAAAAGTCTGGTCAGCGGCTCGGACATCCTGGCCGACATCGAATTTGCAAAACTGGTCTATTACGGCGACGGCATCGGCGGCTTTACAACCGTTATGAAATATATAGGCCCCTTCGGTGTCTCGGAATATTCCATGGCCAACAGCGGCAAGATGGACGCTTCGTCACGCGGCGACATGAAGACGCAGACTCTGCTGGCGCATTTCCCGATGCTTTTCTCTGAAGGCGCCAAAAACGTCATGGTGCTGGGCCTGGCCAGCGGCATCACCGCCGGCGAAACGCTGCACTACCCCATCGAGCGGCTGGACGTCATCGATATCAACGATCGTGTTTTTGAGGGCGCAGCGTTTTTCAATCCCTGGAACAACAACGTGCTGAATAATCCCAAAACCCGGTTGATTGTGCAGGATGGCATGGCGCATCTGACTCTTTCGCAAAATAAATACGACGTCATCATCTCGGAGCCTTCCAATCCCTGGATGGCCGGCATGGCGTCCTTATTCACCCATGATTTTTTTACGCTGGCCAAAGAACGACTGAACGATAACGGCATTTTCGTGCAGTGGTTTCACTGCTATCAGATGGACTGGGATACGTTCACGCTGGTCGGACGCACCTTTGCGAACGTCTTTCCCAACGCCATCCTGGTGTCGGCGGAACCAGTGGGGCTGGGAAGCGATTACCTCTTTGTCGGCTTCAAGGGAACAAAGGGGCTGGACATGGAGCGCGCCCGAAAAAACATTGTATACGCTCAAAAGTCTTCCAATATCCGTCTGGCCTATCCGGAGCTTCTCTACCGCCTGATTGTCGCCGAGGATTTAAAGGCCCTGTGCGGCGACGGCCTTCTCAACTTCGACAACCACCCCCACCTGGAATATGCCGCGCCCAAAACCATGTACGGAGGAGAAGCCGCGCATCAGGACATTTTACGAAACCTCCAGGAACGGCGCACGCTTACCCCCTCCACGAACGCGGAAGTTCACCGGATTTCAAAGGACCTGCGAGCGCGCATCGACTATGCCGACTATGCCCTGTCCGTTTATGCGCCATTTTCCGAAATGGTTGAAGTCAAAGAGCTCAGCCCCGCCTTGCGGTCGCGTTATACGCAAATGATCATCGATTACTGCAAGCACAGTCTGCCACAAGCAGACGAGATCACCGATCCGGCCATTTTGAAAGGCTGCCGCGCCGCGCAAATCGCCTCGATCGAAAAGATATTGGACCAAGCGCCTGATCCGGCCATCTCACACTATTTTCTGGGCCGAATTTATCAGGATGACGGCAAACCGGACAAGGCTCTGGTGCATTATGCCGCATCGCTGCAACTTCAGGGAAAACACGCCGAACGTTTCAATGATTACGGAAATCTTCTGGCCGAACAGGGGCATCAGGCACAGGCCCGCGAACAGTTTGCTAAGGCCCTTCGTCTGCGGCCAAACTTTCTTCTGGCCCTGGGCAACATGGCGTATTCCTATCTAAAAGACGGCATGCTCGATGAAGCCGCCGGCTATTTCCGCAAAACGCTGGCCCTGCAGCCGGATCTCGCTGAATCCCATTACAACCTGGGGTTGATCGCCATGAAAAAAGAGCAGCCGCAACAAGCCGCATCTCACTTGCGCGACGCGCTGCAGATCAATCCGGACATGCCCGAAGCGCTCGGCACGCTGGCGCTTCTACTGGCTACCACCCGGGATGCTTCGCTTGCAGACCCGAACGCCGCCGTTTATTACGCAAGCAAAGCCGTGGAGTTCACCTCCGGCGGCCAGCCTCTTTATCTGGCGACGCTTGCCGTGGCCCAAAAAGCGGCGGGAGATGCCGCTGCGGCCCGAAAAACCGCCGCACGGGCCGCCCAGCTTGCGAAGGGTCACAATGATCTTGAAGCTCTTGAAATATTGCGCACCTACGCCCCGTAAGCGGTTTTTTACAGGGCATGGATAAAATGTGTTGACATCCAAATTCAACCGCATTATAGTCACCCCCGCCCAAAAAAGCGTCAACCGCTCTATGTACCGGGCATTTCAGTGTTATCTCCTACTGGGGAATCGTTCAATGGTAGGACACCGGACTCTGACTCCGTCAATCAA
>CAZGDK010000088.1:0-13146 GCA_964525155.1 uncultured Smithella sp.
CCGGAAGAGGACTTTCACCTCTCTGATCGCGCCCGCTCCCGGGCGCACGGATTCCGGGTCAAGCCCGGAATGACTAAAAAAAGTCATTGCGATACAGTCTCCGATGGCAGAGGGTCGGGGTGAGGGTGAATGCTGAGTCATACCGGCGCAGGCCGGTATCCATATTCGGGGTACGTTATGAACCGGTTTCTGAAATATTTATTAATAATCCTGGTCATTGCGATTTTCTGGGCGGGAGATGCTTTTGCGCTTCCGTCTTTTGAAGACGTGCGCGCGGGGTTTGTCAAATCGGATTCCCTGCTTCTGGACCGGCACGGCAATGTCCTGCAGGAGATGCGGACGGACAGGAAAAACCGGCGGCTCGACTGGACGCCTCTTTCCGGCATTTCGCCTTCGCTTGTTGAAGCGGTCATTGCCTCGGAAGATGCGCGTTTTTACCGCCACGCGGGCGTCGATTACCGCGCGTTTGCCTCCGCAGCCCTGTCTTTCGTCTCTTCCGGAAACACGCGCGGCGCGAGCACCATCACGATGCAGCTGGCCTCCCTGCTCGATAAAAACCTGCAAAACAAAAAGGAGCGGCGCACGCTCACGCAAAAAATCCGGCAGATTTCTGCCGCCCGCAACATGGAAAAAAGCTGGACCAAACATCACATTCTGGAGGCGTATCTGAACCTGGTTTCGTTTCGGGGCGAGTATCAGGGCATAGCGGCGGCGGCGCGGGGCTTCTTCGGCCGCGATCCGCACGGCCTTACAAAGAGCCAGTCGCTGATGCTGGCGGCGCTGATCCGTTCCCCCAACGCCACGGCGGACATTCTCCACAGACGCGCCGCACAACTGGGAAAGCAATTGACCTGGACGATCCCCTCCGGACAGCTGCACGCGGAGATCATCGCGCTTTATTCCGGCGTCACGGCGATCCGGCCGCGCGTCGGTCTGGCCCCGCATGCAGCCAGGCGGCTGTTTCATAATTCGGCCGCGCAGGCGGTGGTGTCATGCACACTCGACGGCGCGCTGCAAAAATACGCGCAGAATATTCTGTCGCAGCAGATTTTGGCGCTGGCCTCGCAAAACGTCCGGGAAGGGGCCGCTCTTGTTCTCGACAATCAAACGGGCGATGCGCTGGCCTACGTGAGTTTCAGCAGCCGCCCCCATGCGGCGGGTTACGTAGACGGCGTGCGCGCAAAGCGGCAGGCCGGCTCCACGCTCAAGCCGTTTCTCTACGCCGCCGCATTCGATGCAAAAATTCTCACCGCCGCATCGTTGCTGGACGATTCCCCTCTGGATATCGCCCTCGCCACGGGCATTTATCAGCCGCAGAACTATGATACGTCTTTTCGGGGCCCCGTGAGCGCCAGAGTCGCGCTGGCCTCATCGCTCAACGTGCCGGCGGTCAAAGTCCTTTCGCTTGTCGGCGGAGAATCTTTTTTAAACCGTCTGCGCGGCCTCGGCATCTCGGGCCTCAATGAGGCGGGAGATTTCTACGGCCTGTCGCTGGCTCTGGGCTCGGCCGACGTAACTCTTTGGGAACTGACCAACGCCTTCCGGGCGCTGGCCAACGGCGGTGTCTGGCGGGACGCCCGCCTGAGCCGCGCCGAATCCGAATCCCGCGATCGTGAGCCGGCGCGAAAAGTTTTTTCCGCCCAGGCGTCTTTCATCGTTGCGGACATTCTGTCCGACCGGATCGCCCGCAGCGCGACATTTGGCTTGGAAAATCCGCTTAGCGCCCGCTACTGGACCGCGGTGAAAACCGGCACCAGCAAAGACATGCGCGACAACTGGTGCATCGGTTTTTCCAGCCGCTACACCGTGGGCGTCTGGGTCGGCAATTTTTCCGGCGAGCCCATGTGGGACGTGACCGGCATTGCCGGCGCGGCGCCGGTGTGGATCACGCTCATGAATCATCTTCACCGGCATGCGCCGGGTCATCGCCCGTCGCCCCCAAAAGGCGTGCGTAAAATCACGTTTCGGAAGGATGACGGAGAGCATGCCGAAGAATGGTTTCTGGCCCAAACGGAGCCCGACGTCCGGATGAACAAGGCGGCGCCCCACCGGCAGCGGATCATCTATCCGCCCTCCGGCGCCATCCTGGCGCTGGACCCGGACATCCCGCCGTCTCTGCAAAAAGTTTTTTTCAGCGCCGAGGCCAATGAAGGCGATGCGCTTTCCTGGGCGCTCAATAACGTCTCTCTCGACGCCGAGGGAAAAACCGTGGCCTGGACGCCGCAAGCCGGAAGATATTCGCTGGCCATTATGAATCAGAGCCATCGGGTTCTCGATACGGTCACCTTTGAAGTCCGGGGACGTCAAAACGAATAATAAGGAGAAGGAGGGATATCATGGAAAAATACGCCGTCGACAAAATTCTGGAGCATGCGCTGGCCCTTGAAGAGGCGGGGCAGAAATTTTACGCGCTGCTGGCCGAGCGTCTGGACGATCCGGCATTGAAAAAAATATTTTCGGTCATGTCGCATCAGGAAATCGGGCATGCCGCCGTTTACAAAAAAATGCGCGAAGAGATTTCGGCCGCGCCCGCTCCCAAAAACGACGACGCCCGGCCGTTTGATTTAAAAAAGCACGAAATGCTCGAAGACAAAATTTTCAACCGTCTGGAGGTTGTCCGGAAAGCCCAGAAACTTTACACGCTGGGCGACGCGCTGGCGCTGATGATCGATATTGAAATGAATGTCGTGGACTATTTTGAAAACGTGCGCCGGCTGGTGCGCCTGCAGGATCAGCCGAAGATGGAGCAAATTATCAACGAGGAAAAATCCCACGTCAGGCAGCTGGTCGATTTGCGCACACAGTACAAATCGGTCAAACTCAGAATCTGACGCAAACCGGCGTCCGATCGACCGGCATCCTCTTGATTCCTAGCGGTGGTATTTGACTTTTTTCATCTTGTACATGCGCTGATCCGCCTGCGACACCAGTTCGTCGAGCGACACCGGCCGGGCGGCATCATACACGGTATGGCCGATGCTGACGGCCAGTTTGGATTTGTGGAGCCTGCGCATGTTGAGATTATTGACCAGGCGATACAGGCGCAGCAGCAACTTTTCCATTAAATCTTCATCCGCGTCGACCACCAGAATGGCGAATTCGTCCCCTCCGATGCGGGAGATGATGTCCGACGTTCGAAACGTCTGCGTCAGAATCTTGGCCGCAGCCATCAGAATGCGGTCGCCTTCTTCGTGGCCGAAATCATCATTAATGGTTTTGAGGCCGTCCAGATCGGCAAAGAAAAGCAGCATGCTTTCCTTGGAGCGCTGGGCGCGGCGAAGTTCGCGCGTGGCGAGGGTGAAAAAACCGCGCCGGTTGTACAGACCCGTGAGTTGGTCCGTGAGCGCCATCGCCTCCAGTTCAATTTCCATTTCGCGGCGGCGGGTAATGTCGGCGCCGAAAAACGCCAGCCGCTCCACTTCGCCGTTTTCGTCACAGATGGGATAGATCACCTGGTCAATGTAGCGCTTGTTGCGGGCGTCTTCAAAACGCACGGGCTTGGCGTTGCGGACCACATTTTCCGCCTGCTTTCGTCTTTCCTTCGCGGTGTCGGCCGGCAGCAGATCATAATAATTCGAACCGATGATCTTATCGAGGCCGACACGCAGGCGCTTGGCGGATGTTTCATTGGCGGCCAAAACGGAGCCGTCCTTATCCAGCAAAAGCAGGGATTCCGTCACGGCGTTGAGCAGGGCGCGCAGATTTCTTTCACTTTCCTCAATTTCCTGCCGTGTGCTTTTGCGACTGGAAATGTCGCGCACAATGCTCAAAAGCACCCGTTCCTCACCCATCATCGAACCCTGCGAGCTGATTTCCACCGGAAACGTCTCGCCGTTTTTCCGCACATGCCTGGTTTCAAAAAGAACGCCGCGCAATACCGTGGACGGCTGCTGGGGCGTCACCTGTGTTTCGGAATCGTCCGCGCGCAGATCGTCAATCGTCATCTGTTGAAGTTCGTCCAGTGAAAACCCGTAGGCTTTCAGGGCGGCGGGATTGGCCTTCAGAATGCGGCGATCGTGATAACGAATGGTCAGAACCACGTCCCGTGAATTTTCAATCAGAAATTCATAGCGTTTCAACACGTCGCCAACGCCTAGGACATCCTCTTTTCTGCGTCCATTTTTTCTTCTGTTTTCCACCATGGGCGATACCATTTTATCGATGTTGACTGGTTGAGGGTTTGTTTGTTTTCCGGCTTATATAACAATTTATTCATTATATCAATAATATCAGTTAAATTTATTTTTCCGGCGCCCCGGACGTTCGGCAAAAAATCGATAAATGAATTGAAAAATGGTCCACATTCCTTTACAAGAAAACATTCAGATTCAGCATATAAAGAAAGTACGATGAAAAACCTTAAAGCATGGCGTTTATTATTCTTTCCGTTCGTATTGGTGTTGCTGGCCGCCTGCGTGGCGCAGCATCGAACGCCTGCGCCAGAAAAAAAAATCGCACAGGAAAAAATGGAAACGGCAGGCCAGGTTCTGCTGGTGAAAGAAGAAGGCTTTTTGTTTTGGACCTCGCCGGGCATATACGCCCTGGAAAAACAAAACGGCGCATGGAAAGAGGTTTTTGAACCGATGCCGGCGGTTATCGGCCGAAACGGTTTTGCTCCCCCCGGGGAAAAACGCGAAGGCGACGGGCGGACGCCGTCTGGTCTGTACCGGATGGGAACGGCATTCGGATACGCCGCATCCGTCGCGACACGCATGCCGTATCGCCAGGCGCTGGCTGACGATCTGTGGGTGGATGACGCCCGGGCGCCGGACTACAACCGCTGGGTAAAACACCAGGACACCAAAGCGGCTTCGTATGAACGCATGAAACGCGACGACGATCAGTACAAATACGGACTGGTTATTGAATACAACACGACTCCAGTCATTCCCGGCCACGGCAGCGCGATTTTCCTTCATGTCTGGAAAAAACCCGGTTGGCCTACCGCCGGTTGCATCGCCGTTTCGGAGGACGACCTTTTAAAGATTCTGGGCTGGCTCAATCCGGCCAGAGCCCCGATCATTTTGATCAATCCCGACAAAAATGAAACAGGAGGTCTGTTGCCATGAAAAAAAATATTATTGCCGCGGCGTGGGCGATCCTTTTCGCACTGTGCCTTACCCCTCCCGCAGCGCGCGCACAGGACACCATGCCGGATACGTTTGTTGATATCAAGGACGTTATTGACGATGTCCTTCTGGATATCCGTTATTTCGGCGAGCATAATTTTCTGGGAACAAAAGTGGACGGCTATCTCGCGCCCAAATGCCTGCTTACCCGGCCCGCGGCCCGGGCGCTGGCGGGCGTCCGCAAAGACCTTGCGCCCTACGGATTGACGTTGAAAATCTACGACTGCTACCGGCCGCAAAAGGCCGTCGATCATTTCGTCCGCTGGGCCCGGGATATTGACGACGCCCGGACAAAAAAAGAGTTTTACCCGACAGTCGATAAGCGCCATTTGTTTCGCGACGGCTATATCGACAGCCGCTCCGGACACAGCCGGGGCAGCACGTTGGATCTCACCCTGGTTGCCCTTCCCGCCGCCTCCGAGCCGGCTTACACGCCCGGCCAGGAATTGCAGGAATGCTACCTTCCTGCGGGAACGCGCTATGCCGACAACTCTCTTGACATGGGCACGGGCTTTGACTGCTTCCATGAGCTGTCGCACACAGCCAATCCGACAATCGCCAGGCGCCAGCGCATCTATCGCCTGCTGCTTAAAACCCTGATGGAAAAGCACGGGTTTCGCAATTACGACAAGGAATGGTGGCATTACACTTTGAACAATGAACCCTACCCTGATACGTACTTCAATTTTCCGGTGAAATAAATTCATGAAAACGAATCTGCCGCCCTTTTTGAAATCCTACGGCTTATCGCTTGCACTTATCGCCTCAATGATTGCCGGCGCGGCGCTGGGCCTGATCTTTAAAAAAGACGCGGCCATGTTCAAACCCCTGGGCGATATTTTCCTCAATCTGCTTTTTACCGTCATCGTGCCGCTGGTTTTTTTCTCGATTGCCTCCAGCGTGGCCGCAATGACCAACCTTCAAAGACTGGGAAAAATCCTCTCCGTCATGATCCTGATTTTTGTGGTCACGGGCCTGATCGCGTCAGTCATCATGATCGCCGCCGTCATTTCTTATCCGCCCGCGTCCGGCGTCCATATCCCGCTTGCCGCAGCGGCGGACGTTCAGCATTTTAAAGTGACCGAGCAGATTGTGCGGGCGTTCACCACGCCCGATTTTCCCCTGATCCTGTCCAAAAGCAATATGCTGGCGCTGATTGTCTTTTCCATTCTGGTGGGGCTGGCCGCGTCCGCTGTAAAAGAAAAAGGGAAAGCGTTTGTTGAATTTCTGGCATCGGCCAACACCGTCATCATGAAACTGATTTCGTTTATCATGTATTATGCCCCCATCGGCCTTTGCGCTTACTTTGCCTATCTGGTCGGCGTCTTCGGCCCGGAGCTTCTGGGCTCTTACGCCCGCGCCATGGCGGTTTACTATCCCGTCGCCATCGCGTACTTTTTTATTGCCTTCACTCTCTATGCATTTGTAGCAGGCAAAAGCCGGGGCGTTAGAAAATTCTGGAGCAACATCATTCCGCCGTCGCTCACGGCGCTGGCCACCGCAAGCTCGATGGCGGCCATTCCCGCCAACTTGCAGGCGGCGGACGCAATCGGCATCCCCCGGGACATCAGCGAAACCGTCATCCCCATCGGCGCGACCATTCACATGGAAGGCTCATGCCTGGCCGCCGTCTTGAAAATCGCCTTTCTGTTCGGCGTCTTTCAAATGCCTTTTACCGGACTGGAAACAATTCTCACCGCGCTTTGCATTGCGCTTCTCACCGGCGTGGTTGTAAGCGGCATCCCCGGCGGCGGCACGATCGGCGAGCTTTTGATTCTGGCCTTATACGGTTTTCCGCCGGAAGCTTTCGCGCTCATCACGATGATCGGCACGCTGGTGGACGCCCCCGCCACGATGCTCAACGCCGTGGGAGACAATGTGTCGAGCATGATGGTGGCGCGCACGCTGGGCGGAAAAGACTGGATGGGGAAATAGGCTTTCAGGCTGTAGGCTGTTAGACTGTTAGACTGTTAGGGGAACGAAGTATGTCGAAGAAAAATAAAGGCAGAGCGTTTTCGTCCATGAAAGAATTCTTCCACTCGGGATTTGGCAGAACCCAGAACAACATGATGGAAATGATGGGGATGGGACGCGCGGCCACGATCAGCGCTTTGATTCTGATCGCCCTGGTGGCCGTTTTAATCATCTTTTTATTTATCCGCGCCACGCCGCCCAAAACGATCATCATGACCAGCGGCGACGACGACAGTACGTTTCGGAAAGTTGCCGTGCGCTACGAAAAGATTCTGACCAAAAACGGCGTCACGCTCAAGATTTTGCCTTCCGAAGGGTCGCTTGAAAATCTGGACCGGCTGGCCAATCCGAAATTCCGCGTGGATGTGGGGTTTGTGCAGTCGGGGCTGGCCAAAGGACGCAAAATCGATCATCTCGTTTCCCTGGGCAGCGTAAGCTACGTGCCGCTGTTCGTTTTCTACAAGGATAAAAAAACCGTGGACGTGCTCTCCCAGTTGAAGGGAAAGCGCCTGGCTATCGGCCCGGACGGCAGCGGCACGAATGCGCTGGCCACCACTCTGCTGGAGTTGAATGGGATTGAACCGGGAGAAGAAACGGAGTTGTGGGAAATGGACGACAACGAAGCGGCCGAGGATTTCCTGGCGGGCCGTCTCGATGCCGTGTTTTTCATGGCGGATTCCGCATCGTCGGCCCTGATCCGCAAACTCCGCAAGGAGCCGGGCGTGCGGATGGTCAATTTCATTCAGGCGGATGCGTACACGCGCCGGTTCGGCCATTTGAATAAACTGGTGCTGCCTCGAGGCGTTATCGATTTCGGCAAAAACATTCCGGAAAATGACGTGGTCCTCATCAGCCCGACCGTTGAGCTGATCGCCCGGGATGATCTTCATCCGGCGCTGTCCGATCTGCTTCTGGATGCGGCCCATGTAATTCACGGACGGGCGGCGCTGTTCCAGCGCCGGGGCGATTTTCCCGCCGCACTGGAACACGAATTCCCCATAAGCTCGGACGCCAGCCGCTATTACAAGTCGGGCAAAACGTTTTTGTACCGGTATTTCCCGTTCTGGATGGCCAGCATGATCAGCCGGATTCTCGTCGTCTTTCTGCCGATTGTGCTGATCCTGATACCCGGCCTGCGCGTCATCCCGGCGATTTACCGCTGGGGAACAAGGTTGCGCATCAACCGCTGGTACCGTCAGCTTCTCGCGCTGGAAGAAGACATGCTCAAGGACTCCGGGTGCCAAAATCAAAAAGAGCTTTTTCAACGTCTGGATATTATTGAACAAGCCGTAAACGCCATGAAGGTGCCCGCCTCTTTTGCCGACCAGTTCTACATCCTGAGGGGACACGTTGCTTTCGTCCGCAACCGGCTTTTACAAAATGCCCCGGCCCCTGATGCGCAAAATATCTGAACCGGCGCAAGGCATCATGATGCGGCAACACCCTCTTGAGGCGTCAAATATTTGCCTCCGTCAAATATTTGCCCTCTTGACAATTGATTTGCAATATACTTGAAGGAACACATATTTTGAGTTGAAAATTTTTACAACGCGACATTCATGACAAGAAAGGGCCTTGCATCATAAGTCGGGCCATGGAGATGGCCCCCCTCACCGTCAAGGAGGATTTTATGAAAAAAGTTCTGTTAATTGTCGGATTCATCATCATGGTCAGCATGGCGGCGGGCGGCTGTTATTTCTGGAAGTCCTACCAGAACTACATGAACGTGAACGCCGTTGAAATAGATCCCCTGTGCACCGTCTATCTGGGCAGCGGCAATTCCGTCGTGCTTACCTCCCCAGACAAACAGACCGCGCTGATTGTCGATACGAAAATGAGAGGCGCAGCGGAGTCGCTCAGGCAGAACGTGAAAGCCAAAAACATTACCATCGTCAATACGCACGTCCATCTTGATCATCTCGGCGGCAATTCGTTATACCCTGAAGCAACCATCATTGCCGGCGAGTATTCCCGGGACATGTGGAACGAGGAATCCGGCGGCGCAAGCCGCTATCCGGACATCGTCCTGAAACCGGGCGAAGAGGAAGTCCTCCGGATCGGCGATGAAACCGTGCACATCGTCAACGTCGGTCAGGCCCACACGTTCAGCGATGTTGTGGTTTATATGGAAAGGCGAAAGCTGCTCGTCGTAGGCGACCTGGCAGTCAATAACATGCATCCCCCCCTGGTGGCCAAAAGCGGAACGGACGTTCCCCTGTGGATTGAAACGCTCAATGCCCTGTCTGAAAAATATGTCATTAAAACCCTGGTTCCGGGACACGGAGACATCGCCGGCCGACAGCTCCTGGCCGACATGAGGGCGTACTTCATCGCCGTGCAGAATGCCCTGGGCAATGAGACAAAAATTGCAACCCTGAAGGAAAAATTCAAGGATTATGAATCCGTCCCGTTTGCCTTCAGCATCAACGATACGTTAAACTTCATTGAACAGCAGCAAAAGGCCAGGAAGGAACTCGCGGAATTGTCGGAATCCGGTGAATAGCGTTTCACGGCAGCCAGCTTCTGCAAAGGGGAATATCCGTCGTTGGACAGTTTTTGTGTGGCATCCGGCCGCAGGAAAATTGGCTATCTGCTCACCCGCATGTCGGATCGAATAAGCGCGACTTGATGCTTGTCCTTGTGAAAATGAGGCACAACGCGCCAGATTAACCCGATCACAAATCCCATTCCCAGAAAGAAACTAATGACTGCGCTTACGGGCGCTGAAAAATCAGCGGAGAAAACCTTGATTTGGACAAGGGCGTCATTTTGCATGCCGACAAACACGGCGCTGCCTGCGGCAATCATCGAAAGCAAAATTTTAAAAAACATATCCCTGCCTCCTTGGTAAAGGTTTAATAACGCTTTCCGAGACAAAAGATAAAGGGGAATCAGAGGAAATAAGGACGCCGAATGCACGGGAGTATTGTGCAATGAATACTCCTTTTGGCAATGAAATGCAAGGAACGTTCAGACCGGCGTGCGCAAACGCATCACAAAACATTCGCGCACCACTGAAATTCAAACCGGATTATTTACAGACTCTCAAATCAGCAATGATCGGCACCTGCTTTTTGATCTCGCTTGTCTGTTCTTTGTTCAAACCACGCCAGATCAATCCGATGCCGAAACCGAGAAATAAAAAACAGCAAATGATGACGGCGACAGGGACGGAAAGGTCAATCATGAATAGCCGAATATCTACTGCCGACCGATTTTGCAGAGCAATCAGGGTCACAAATCCCAACGTGGCAACCGTGAGCATGACTTTGAAAAACATGTCCAACCTCCGTGAAAAGATTTGCCGCAAAACCAATAAAAAAACCTGCGACGGATTACCGAATTATCTTTTTCAAAATCAAAATGCAAGATTTATCGTGTAATACCAGAGCATAATTTTGTTCTACAATGTATGAAATATCAAGGCTATAGCCTAATTTCAAACAGCCGTTAAAAGCATGTACGCCACGGAGAAGCGGCCGCTTTCCGGAATGTAGCACAGAATCTTTTCGCCTTTTTGAAGTTTTCCGGAATGGAAGAGTTCTTCCATCATGATATAAATGGACGCGGAACCGGTGTTGCCCTTGCAAGCTAAATTGGTAAACCACTTTTCGTAAGGAACGGAAAATCCGATTTCTTCCATGCCGGAAAACACTTTATCTCGGAAATATTCGGATGAATAATGCGGCAAAAACCAGTCGATGTCGGAGGCGTTCAGGTTGCGCCTTGCAATCGCTCGCGCCAAGCCTTCATTTACGGTCATTTTGATGATGGATTCGCCCAGAAGCTCGGTATCCTGCTTGAGGGCAAAATAATTTTCCCGCATCGCTTTCTCCAGAGATCCAACCTGCCGCCAGCCAATCATGGTTCCATCTGTATTTTTTTGCCCCCCTGCATACATGCAGGTATCCATCTGCCCGGCATAGGAGACGTGTTCGATCCAGTCCAGGCGAAGCGAAATGCCTTCCTTGTTTTTCTGCGGCGAAAGAAAAATGGCGCCGGCGGCATCGGAGAGCATCCATCTTAAAAATTCCGATTCGAAGCCCAGAATCGGCCGGCTTTTCAAATCGGGATCGCTTTCCAGATGTTCAAAGTAATGAGACCGAAGCAGAGAAGATGCCAGCTCCGATCCGGTAGAAACGGCGTTTTGAGAAAACCCCAGCGCCACGTTGGCGTATGCCGCCTTTAAAGAGGTAATGCCGCAAAGGCAAATGCCGATGGTGGTGATCGCCTCGCAGGGAACAATCTTCAATTCGCCCGCCACCAGAAGCGCCTGGCCCGGCAAAAGCACATCGGGCGTCGAGGTCCCTACGCAGAGACACTCGATGTCGTTGATCGAAAATCCCGGATAAGGTTTGAGCCTTCGAATCGCTTCGGCTGTCATCTGCGCATTGGTATGCGTAAACGCGCCTGTGTTTCGATCGACGGCATAATGACGCGTCAGAATACCGTTATTCTTCAGCACCATCGATTTGACGCGGGAACGGACATTATGGATCTTGCCCAGCACGTTTTCGATGTCGTCGTTGCCGACGGGATCATTGGGTAAAAAAGCGGCGATGTCGTTAATGTAGACGTCCATGGAACTCCTTGTCTATTTTGGTAAATGCGGTTTTTCATGCAGCCGGCGCACCAGGTCCGCGTAGGCGCGATAAAACGTTTCCACCGGCATCTTCGTTTTCGTCACCGCGTTGGTAAATGTGTAATAGTCCAGATCGGAAATTACAATGTCTTTTTTCATCGCCTCGTAAAGCGGCGTGCCGGGAATCGGCGTCAGAATCGATAAAACCGGGATTTCAATACGATTGGAAACGATAAAGGTTTCGAGTTTTTCGAAGTCTTTTTCCGTATCCTGCGCAGTGGTGATAAAATCGCCGACGATGACAATGCCCAGACGATGCAATATCTCTATCGCCTCCATGATTACGCGGCCCCGGTATTTTTTATTGTAGGCATGCAGGCGCTCGTCGCTCACATCTTCAAATCCCACCACCACGGCATAAAGCCCCGCATCTTTCCAGGCGGCAAGCAGATCGGGATGACGGACGATGGTATCGGCGCGCACATCGGCAAAGAATTTTTTGCGGATGCCGGCTTTGAGAATTTTTTCACACAGATCAAACGCCTGATGCGCGTCGCCAAACGTGTTGGCATCGACCATGCGGATAAACGAAATGTCGCCAAGAAGCCCGATGTCGCGCACCACGGAATCCGCGCCCTGCGTCAAATATTTTCCGCCGGTCATTCCCGGAATCGTGCAAAAGGAACAGGCGTGCGTACAGCCGTAAGCCGTGATGACAAAGCCCATCGCCAGCCCCAGTTGTTCCAGAAAATATTGGCTGCGGTATTTCGCCACCAGATCATAGCGCGGCGCGACCTCTTCCATCACATCGGCCCGGCTGAATTTGCGGGGCGCAAACGAAAGAGCTTTTCCCGGCATAACACGCGCCATGCCGGCAATGCCGTCGCCTGCGGCGCCTGAAGAAAGCCTGTCGATCAACTCCGCAAAACTTTTTTTCCCCAGACCGAAGGCGATGTAATCAAACTCGGAGCGGTTGAACGATTCGGGATGGTACGTCGCGGCGTTGCCGCCGACCACAAGCGTCGCCTGGCTTGTTTTTCGTAGCGCGGCCGCATATCGCAAAACGGTATTGGTTTCACAGGTCAAGGACGTCAACCCGACCACATCCGGCTTGAAATCCCCGACCGTTTTCCAAAGGGCGTCTTCGGATTCGCACTTGCCGTCAAAAATCAAAACATCGTGATCGGCAAGGGGGCCGGCCAGGACTTCCAAGTTGAAGGGCTCGCCTTTGAAAATTTGTTTGAGAGAAGTGATGCCGTATTCTTCCTCCGGAATGCTGCGGCCGCAGTTTGGAGGGTTCACAAGGAGGATTTTCATGTTTTGCTTCTTCGGCATAACCGTGAGATTACAATCCCGTCTTTTCCAGGCATTATAAAAAAAGCCCTCTTTTTAGGGAGGGCATATATAAATGGTGGGTCAGGACAGAATTGAACTGTCGACACTCGGATTTTCAGTCCGATG